>NZ_JBEXLR010000013.1:0-97427 GCF_040610095.1 Micromonospora sp. NPDC004540 | reverse complement strand
CTTGGTCTTCCTGTTTCTGCGCCTTTCTCTGTGTCCGTGTTTTTTCTGGGCGGTTTTTTTTTCTTGTTCGCGGGGGGGGGGGGGGGGGGCGGGCCCCCCCCCCCCCCCGGCCGGCCCCCCCCCCCCCCCCCGCCCCCCCCCCCCCCCCCCCCGACCCCCGCCCGGAGGCGGATCACTCCGCCAGCACGACCACCTCGACCCGCTGCACCAGGTTGTTCGCGAACCCGCCCCGGTTCCACGGCTGCTCGACCGGCTGGGTCCGCCCGGAGGCGTCGACCGCCCGGGCGCCCAGCACGTGCCGGCCCGGCGTCGCCTCCCATGACACCTGCCACCGCCGCCACGCCCACTCGCCCCCGGTGGGCTCGTCCAGGGTCGCCGGCGCCCACGTCGTGCCGCCGTCGAAGGTCACCTCGACGGCCGTCACCGGCGCGTGCCCCGACCAGGCCCGGCCGTCCACGGTGCACGGCCCCGGCCGCAGCACCCGGGTCCGCGACATGAAGTCCGGGAAGCCCGGCGGGCGGACCAGGGCGCGGGGCTCGATCCGGGTCACCGGCACGCCCCGGTCGTCGGCGTCCTGCCGCAGCCGGTACGCCACCGCGTTCTGGTAGCCCTCGAACGGCTCGGTCAGCACCCGGATGTCGCGCAGCCACTTGACGTGCGCCATGCCGTACCAGCCCGGCACGATCAGCCGCAGCGGCGCGCCGTGCTGCGGCAGCAGGGGCGCGCCGTTCATCTCGTACGCCAGCAGCACCTCCTCGCGCAGCGCGTCCGCCACCGGCAGCGCCCGCTGGTAGTCCTGCTCGACGCCGCGCTCCACCCCGTGGTCGGCGCCCGTGAAGACCACGTCCACCGCGTCGGCGGCCAGCCCGGCCTCGCGCAGCAGCGGGGCCAGCGGAGTGCCGGTCCACTCGGCGTTGCCCACCGCCTCCACCAGCCACGGCTGGCTGACCGGGCGGGGGTGCAGCAGCGCCCGGCCGTTCCCCGCGCACTCCAGGGTGACCCGGTGGGTGACCCGCGGCCGCTCCCGCAGCGCCGCCAGGTCGAGGCGGAGCGGGCGCTCGACGGCGCCGTCCACGGTCAGCGCGTGCGCCGCCGGGTCGACGTCCGGGATGTCGTAGTGGATGAGCAGGTAGTGCAGTCCGGCCGGGGTCACGTCGTAGCGCAGCGCCTCCAGCGGGATGCCGTGGTTGCGCGCGGCCAACTGGAGTTCCTCGGCGCTGATCGCCTCGTCCGGCCCGGCGATCCGGGAGGGCCGGCTGACGTCGTCCACAATGGTCATCTTGCTGCTCCTCGGCCTGTTCGGGGGTGGGTGAGACGGTCGTAGCCGAGGAACTCGAACATCGCCACGCCCGGCTCCAGCGGGCGGTGCGGGCCGGTGTGGCGGTGCACGCCGACGCCCACCCCGTCGGCCGGGCTGCTCACCGCGACCGGCGCGAAGCCCTCCTCGGCGAACCAGTCGCAGATGGCCGGCACCAGGTCCGGTTCGCGGCGGTGCCGGGTCCAGAAGACGGCGCCACCGGTGGCGCAGAGCGAGGCGCAGTGCCGCACGGTCGCCCGGATGTCGGCGTCGGCGATGTTGCCGAAGATGCCGCAGACCAGGACGAGGTCCGCCGGCACGAGGTCGGCGTACCGGTCGGTCAGCGCCGCGTCCCCGGCCACCACCTCGACGCCGGTCAGCCCCGCCTCGGCGGCGGCGCGCCGGGCCACCTCGGCGTTGCGCGGATCCAGCTCGACCAGACGGGCCGTCACGTCCCGGCCCCGCGGATGCGTCGCGAGCACCGGGATCAGGTCCCGCCCCTGGCCGGCGCAGAGGCTGATCGCCCGCAGCGGCCCGGGTGGCGCGGTGTCCAGCGCCTCCGCGATGCGGTCCCGCACCTCCGCGAGACGGCGGGAGAGAGAAGAGTCCGGCTGGTCGTAGTCGGTGTGCCAGGCGTACCAGTCCTTCGTCACGCGGCCAGCATAGGCGGCGCGCCGGTAGCAGATCCGTCCCGTTGGTGGGGGTGCGTCCACAGGCGGGTGGCTGTCCACAGTGGCGGTCGTGGCGGGTCGCGGGGGCGGTGCGGGGCCGGCAGAGTGCGGTGGCGTGTGGATCCCGTCGAACCGGGCCGGCGCGGCCCTCGTGATGTGGTTGCTCGTCGCTCCGGCTCTGCCCGTCGTCCTCCCGGTGCCGGCTGGTGACGGGTCGGTGCCCGTCGCCCGGCTGCCTGCCAGGGCGTCGGTGGCGGGCGCGCCGGCGGGGCGGTTCCGCTGGCCGCTGGCCGGCGCGCCCCGCGTCGTGCGCCGGTTCGACCCGCCGCCGCAGCCCTGGCTGCCCGGGCACCGGGGCGTGGACCTGGCCGCCGCTCCGGGCGCCGAGGTCCGGTCGGCCGGTGCCGGGGTGGTCCTCTTCGCCGGCGTGGTGGCTGGCCGGCCGGTGGTCACGGTCGGGCATGCCGACGGGCTGCGCACCACCTACGAGCCGGTCCGCCCCGGGCCGGCGGCCGGCGCCCGGGTCGCCGCCGGCGCACCGATCGGCCTGCTGGTCGCGGGGCACCCCGGCTGCGTCGCGGCGGCGTGCCTGCACTGGGGGCTGCGCCGGGGCGAGGAATACCTGGATCCGCTCGCCCTGCTCGGGCTCGGCCCGGTCCGGTTGCTCCCGCTCGATCAGCCGCCCGCCGGACCGGCCGGCCCGCCGCTCAGCCCTGGGCGAGCAGGGTCGGCAGCCGGACGGCCAGCCGGTCGTACTCGTCGGGGGTGTTGTAGACCTGGCCGCACAGGCGCAGATAGCCGCGACCGTTCCACGCGGCGGTCGAGACCTCGACGGAGAGCCGGTCCGCGATCCGGGCCCGCAGGTCCCGGGCCGCGTCCGTCGTGGTGGCGAGGCCGGGCGGCAGCGGGATGAGCCGCATGGCCACGTTCGGCCCGCCGGGCTCCGGCAGGTCGGCCGGCGCTACCCCGAGCGCGTCCCCGACCACCCGTTGCCCATACGCGGCCAGCGCCGCGTTGTGCGCCCGAACCCGGTCCAGGCCGAGGCTGCGCAGGGTGAACAGACCCACCGGGGCGGCCAGCCAGCCGGTGTAGTCGAGGGTGGCCTGCCACTCCAGCCGGGCGGGGAATCCGCTGCCCTGCTCCCAGGAGACGACCAGCGGCTGGATCCGCTCCCGCCACGGCTCGGCCACCACGAGGGCGGCGGTGCCGCGCGGCGCGTACGCCCACTTGTGCAGGTTGCCGACCCAGAAGTCGGCGCCGACCGAGGCCACGGTGGTCGGCAGCATGCCCGGGGCGTGCGCGGCGTCGACCAGCACCGGCACCCCGTGCTCCCGGGCCACCCCGACGATCGCCGCGGTCGGGAAGAGCCGCGCCGTCGGCGAGGTGAGCTGGTCGACGATCAGCAACCGGGTCCGCCCGGGACGCAGCCCGGCCCGGACGATCTCCACCACCTCCTCGTCGGTGGCGGCCAGCGGCACCGACAGCGTCCGGGAGACCGCTCCGGTCCGGGCGCACTCCCGCTCCACCGAGAAGCCCACCGCCCCGTAGCCGTGGTCGGTGGTCAGCACCTCGTCGCCGGGACCCAGGGCGAGCGACTGGAGCACGACGGCGGCGCCGGTGGTGGCGTTGCCGACCAGGGCCGTCCCGTCCGGATCCGCGCCGAGGAAGGTGGCCAGGTGCCGCCGGGTGTGGGCGATCCGGTCGACCAGGCCCTGGGTGAAGAAGCGGAGCGGGTTGGCCTCCATCTCGTCGCGGAGGCGCTGCTGGGCGCGCTGCACGCCGATCGGCACCGCGCCGAACGATCCGTGGTTAAGGTGGCTGACCGACGGGTCGAGCGAGAAGAGCAGCCGAGCCCCGGGGATCGGCTCGGGCGGCTGCGGAACCGTCATCGGCCGATCGTAGCCCGTCGTGGATCATCAACCCGCCGCTTCCGCCCGCCACCGGGCGGTCAGGCTCGTGGGTGGGCCTGCCGGTACGCCGCCCGCAGCCGTTCCACCGAGACGTGGGTGTAGATCTGGGTGCTGGCCAGCGACGAGTGCCCGAGCAGTTCCTGCACGGCGCGCAGGTCCGCGCCGCCCTCCAGCAGGTGGGTGGCGGCCGAGTGCCGCAGCCCGTGCGGGGTCACCCGGGGCAGGCCGGCGGCGTCGGCGTACCCGGCGACGATCCGGCGGGCGGTGGTCGGGTTGAGCCGGCCGCCCCGGGCCCCGAGCAGCAGCGCGCGACCCGAGCGGGGCGCCGCCAGGGCCGGCCGGCCCTGGGCGAGCCACGCGTCCAGCGCGCGCTGCGCGGGCACCCCGTAGGGGACGGACCGTTCCCGCCCGCCCTTCCCGAGCACACGTACCACCCGGCGGGCCTGGTCGACGTCGGCGATGTCCAGACCGCAGGCCTCGCTGATCCGCACGCCGGTGCCGTAGAGCAGTTCGAGCAGCAGCCGGTCGCGCAGCAGCACGGCAGCGGGCTCGTCGTTCCCGCCCCCGGCCGGCGCGGCGTCGTCGCTCCGGGCCGGTGCGGCGTCGCCGGCGTCGGTCGTCGTCGGAGCGTGGCTCCGGTCCGGGGCGTCCATCAGCGCGGCGGCCTGGTCGGCCCGCAGGACGGTGGGCAGTTCCAGGTGTGCCCTGGGGCTGGCCAGTGGCGCGGCCACGTCCCCGGCGAGCAGGCCGGTCCGGTGCGCCCAGGCGCTGAACGTACGGGCGGCGGCGGCCCGCCGGGCCAGGGACGTGCGGGCCGCGCCCATCGTCCGCTGCTTCGCCAGCCAGCTCCGCAGCACCGTCAGGTCCAGCTCGGTCAGGTCGGCGCAGCCCATCCGGACCGCGTGGTCGAGCAGCGAGACGAGGTCCGTCACGTACGCCCGGACGGTCTGCGCGGACCGGTTGCGCACCCGGGCCAGGTGGTCGGCGAAGTCGTCCACCGCCTCCCGCATCGGCGCCGGGAGCGCCTCGTGGGCCGCCCGCGTGCCGCGTCGCGGGTCAGTCACCGCGGACTCCGGCTGACACGGTGGCCGGGGCCCGCTCCGAGGCGGGGCGGTTCGGGGGACACCGGTTCAGCCTACGGGCGTGGGCAGGTGCCGGCCGACCGCCGCTCCGGGCTGAAGCTTGCCCGGCCTGGCCGCTGGCGCACCGGGTGCGCGACGGATCGGAACCTGACGGCGGCGCGGCACGCCGTTCGGGGTGGCTGAACCGGCCCTGGACAGGGGAAACTGTTACTACGAAGAGGACGGTGGCGACGCCCCCGGTCCGCCGAACGGCGACCGCCGGCGTTGCCGACAGGTGCCGACACCCCGCGACGGCGGGCGGCCGGGCGCTGCGGCGTACCGGCCCGGTGGCGGCGCGGAAGGGTGACTCGCGAGACGGATCGGAACGGGCGTCCCCGGGGTGGCGACGCCGGTGGGAGGAGGGATCGAGCGTGGGGGTGGATGCCGTCCTCTACCGGCAGGTGCGGGCCGGGCCCGCGCGCCGCCGACCGTCGTACGTCTCCACCGAGGTGGTGGCGGACCCGCACGACGTCCTGCTGGACCTGCTCAAGCGGGTGCGCGGCGGAGGTCGTACGCCGCTGCTGGACCGGGTCGACCCGCTCGGTGAGCTGGTGGTGGACGCCGAGGCGATCCCCCAGCTGCTGGCCGAGCTGCCCTGCCTGGCCGAGGTGGCGCAGGCGCCCGCGGAGGTCGACCAGATCCGGCGGCTGGCTCTCCTCGCCCAGCGCTGCCTGAACAGCCGCGACGCCGAGATCCGGTTCGAGGGCGACTGAGCGCACGAGGCAGGGCCGGCAGGTCAGCTCGGCGGAGCCGCCGGGGGCGTCGGACCGACGCGCGTCGGCGTCTTTCCGCCCCCGGCCTCGCGCTCGGGCGGCGGCGCGAGGGCGTAGCCGTCGTCGCGGCGCACCACCATGGCCAGCTCCTCCAACATGGAGAGCTTGCGCATGGCGGTACGGAGGTCCACGCCGGCACGGGCCGCCACGCGCTCCAGGCCGGTCGCCTTCCGCCGGTGCAGCGCCTCCAGCACCTGACTCGCCTCGTCGTCGAGCTGGTCCCGCGGGTGTTCCGGCGCGCGGGCCGGCGGCGCCAGGTCGTACCCGATCCGGCCCACCTCCTCCAGCACGTGGGCCGTGCCGGTCACCAGGCGCGCGCCGGGCTGCTCGCGGAGCACCTCGTGCGCGCCCACCGACATCGCCGAGGTGACCGGGCCCGGCACCACCATCGCCGGCCGGCCCACGCCGATCGCCCGGTTGAGGGTCTGGGTCGCGCCGCTGCGGGCCGCCGCCTCCACCAGCACCGTGCCCGCGGTCGCCGCCGCGATCACCCGGTTGCGGATGAGGAACCGGGGCCGCAGCGGCTCCGCGCCGGGCATCCACTCGCTCACCAGCAGGCCGGTCTCGGCGATCCGGTCGAACAGCGCGGCGTTGCCCATCGGGTAGGGGCGGTCCAACCCGCAGGCCAGCACGGCGACCGTGAGCCCGCCGGCAGTCAGCGCGCCCCGGTGCGCGGCGGAGTCGATGCCGAACGCCCCGCCGGAGACCACCGTCCAGTCCCGGTCGGCCAGCCCGTAGCCCAGCTCGGTGGCGACGTGCGTGCCGTAGGGGGTGGCCGCCCGGGCGCCGACCACGGCGACCGACCGGGCCAACGCCTCGCCCAGCGGCCAGGCCCCGCGTGCCCAGAAGCAGAGCGGTGGGGCGGTCTCCAGGTCGACCCGGCGATCGGCTCCCGACAGCAGCAGCCCGCGCAGATCCGCCACCCGGGCCGGCCACTCGTCGTCGTCGGGGGTGACCACCCGCGCGCCGAGCCGCTCGGTGCGGGCCAGCGCCCGCTCGGCCACCGCCCGCGCCTCGCCGGCGGCGGAGCGGGCCGCCACGGCCGAGCGGAGCGTCCGGTCCGGCGCGCCGCCGTCCAGGAGCAGGTCGAGCGCGGCGACCGGGCCGAGCTGGTCGACCAGCCGGTGGACCGACCAGGTGCCCGGCTCGGCGAGCCAGGTCAACGCCACCCGGGCCACCAGCCCTTCCTCCGTGCCGGTCATGCGCCCTCTCCCGTCCTGAGCTGGATGGCCTCTGCGATGTCCCCGCCGTCGGGGCGGTCCCGCCCGTCCAGGTCGGCGATGGTCCAGGCGAGCCGGATGACCCGGTCGAAGCCGCGCGCCGACAGCGAGCCGGTGTCGAGCCGCTTCCGCAGCTCCCGGGTGTCCCGCCCGGGCAGGCGCCACGGTGGCCGGCGCAGGTATGGCCCCGGGATCTCGGCGTTCAGCCGGCGACCGGTCGACGCCCACCGGTCGGCGGCGGCCCGGCGCGCCTCGGCGACCCGGGCCGCGACCGTCGCGGACGATTCGTTGGGCGTGCCGGTCTGCAACAGCTCCGCCGCGCGCACCGGGGGCAGCCGCACCTGCACGTCGACCCGGTCGAGCAGCGGGCCGGAGAGCCGGCCCAGGTAGCGCCGCCGGGCCAGCGGGGTGCACTCGCAGTCGACGTCGCCGGACGGCTTCGCACAGGGACACGGGTTCGCGGCCAGCACCAGTTGCGTCCGGGCCGGGTATTCGGTGGAGCCCTGCGTCCGGGCGACCTGGACCCGGCCGTTCTCCAGCGGCTGGCGCAACGCCTCCAGCGCGCCCTTGCTGAACTCGGCCGCCTCGTCGAGGAAGAGCACGCCCCGGTGGGCCAGTGACACGGCCCCGGGGCGGGCCAGGCCGGAACCGCCACCCACCAGCGCCGGCACCGTGGCGGTGTGGTGCGGCGCCTGGAACGGGGGCCGGCGGAGCAGCCGGCCGCCGGGCGGCAGCAGGCCGGCGATCGAGTGCAGGGCGGTGACCTCCAGGGCGGCGTCGTCGTCGAGTTCCGGCAGGACCGACGGCAGCCGCTCGGCGAGCATGGTCTTGCCGGCGCCCGGCGGGCCGAGCAGCGCCAGGTGGTGCCCGCCGGCCGCCGCCACCTCCAGCGCCCGGCGGCCGAGCCGCTGCCCGGCCACGTCGGCGAGATCCGGCCCACCGGTGGTGGGGGTGGGCTCGTCGGCCGGCGGGGCGAGCAGCGGCGTGCCGTCCCGGACGAAGGCGACGAGCCGGTGCAGGGTGTCGACGGCGCGGATCCGGACACCGGGGATCACCGCCGCCTCGGCGGCGTTGCCGGCCGGCACCACGACCTGGGGGAACCCGGCCCGCGCCGCGGCGGCGACCATCGGCAGCACCCCGCGCACCGGGCGGACCGTGCCGTCGAGGCCCAACTCGCCGAGGACCACCGTGGCCTCCAGCGGCACCAGCGGCAGCTCGCCCGAGCCGCCGAGCACCGCCACGGCGATGGCCAAATCGAAGGCGGAGCCGTACTTCGGCAGGGTGGCCGGGAGCAGGTTGAGGGTGATCCGGCGGTTCGGCCACTTCTGGCCCGAGTTGACGATGGCCGCGCGGACCCGGTCCCGGGCCTCGTGCAGCGCGGTGTCGGGCAGGCCGGAGATCACCACGCCGGGCAGCCCGGGAGCCAGGTCGGCCTCCACCTCCACCACGTGCCCGGCCATCCCGACCAGGCCCACGCAGAGCACCTTGGCGTAGCTCATGGTCAGAACGCGCCCCTCAGGTGCTCCACCCGGGCCGGCCCGGCGACCGGGAGCCGGACCGCGAGGACGTCGAAGCGGACCTCCTCGGCCGTCGTGCCCGTCGCGGCGAGCCAGCGCGCGGCCAGCCCGCGCAGCCGGCGGGCCTTGGCCCGCACCACCGCCTCGGCGGGGCTGCCGAACTCCTCCGTGCGCCGGGTCTTCACCTCGCAGAAGGCGAGCACCGGCCCGTCCCAGGCGATGATGTCGATCTCTCCCTCGGGGCACCGCCAGTTCCGGGCGACCGGGCGCAGCCCCGCCTCGATGAGGTGCCGGACCGCGCACCGCTCGCCGTACGCCCCGACGGCCTGGTTCCGCTTCGTCATGCCGGCCAGCGTGCGGCGGTCGGGCCGGCGGTGGGTGGCGGGCGGGGCGTCCTGTGGATGACGGGGAGGCCTGTGGACGGACCAACGATCATGCGCGCACTGTGCTAGGTCACCGAGCGTGTGCCCGTGCCGACCCGCCGACGCGGCCGTGGCCAGCGGCGACGGTTCGGACGGCTCGAATGGCGCGCGTGGTGCCGGTCGCATACCGTGCCGGTCGTGGACGGACGACGGAGCTTTCCCGAGGATCAGCAGGGGTCGCACTGGGGCGACCGCGGGTACGAGCCGGACTGGCGCGCCGCCGGCGAACCGCGCTACCGCGACGACGACTTCCGCGCCCCGGAGCAGCGCACCGGCGAGAACCGGTACGGCGACCCCGGCCGGTTCGGGACCGCCGACCCGCTGAGCGACGAGACGGACAGCTGGCGGTCGCGCCGAGCGGACGACCCGGTGGAGACCCCCGGCGAGCTGCCGGGGGAGCGCGGCGGCCGGCGGGCGGCCCGGGAGTCCACCGACCCGCTCGCCGCGGACCGCGGCGCCGACCCGCTGCGTCCCGGCCCGCCGGGCGGCTACCCGGTCGTCGAGTCGGGCCGTCCGGCCGAGCCGACCCACGCCGGTCCGGCGCCGATCACCGTGGGGGACCGGCCGGGTCCCGGCGCGGCGACCCCGCTGATCGTCGGGGCGCGCCCGGGCGGCCCCGCGCCGGAGATGGCGGCCGGGCCGACCCCGCACCCGCTGGAGATGCCGACCGGCCCGATGCCGTCGGTCGCGCCCCGGCTGGACGGCCCGCCGCCCGGCGACGGCGTCTACCGGACCCGCCGTCCGGCGCTCGCGGTGCTGCTGGCGGTGATGGTGCTGGTCCTGGAGGTCCCCGCGCTGCGGGTGCTGCTGCGTGGCGTGGTCGGCGACCCGGTCTCCACCTCGCACGTCGTGGTGGGCACGTTCCTGGTGGTCGGGCTGCCGATCTTCGGCACCGGCCTGTACGGGCTGCGCACCGGCGGGCTGGCCCTCGCCGACGGCAGCCGCGGCTGGCTCCGCCCGCCGACCGCCTACCTGACCGTCGGACTGGTGCTCTTCCTCGCCGCCGCCCTCGCCGCCCGCTGACCCGCTGACCCGCCGCCCGCCGGATCCCCTCGGCGTCGGCGCAGGACGGGCGGACTTCCCGGCCACTCCGACCGGCCCACCGCGAGCCATGTGCGCGGGGGAGTGGGGCGTCCCGGAAAGGGCGGAATGGGCGTTCCCGAACCCCGGGACCGGGGGGCGGAGAAGGGGCGTACACTGGTCGACTGGCGACCGCCTTGCGCGGTCGACCTCGCGCGCCCTCTCCACGGACATCTCGTGGGGCGGCGGCCTCCCTGGTCCCGATCTTGATCGGGCCCACCCTGGCCGACGACCGGGCGCCAGGCGTCCGGCCGCCGGCCGGACGGGACAACCAGGGATGAACAGGGAGTACCCACCATGGCCGTCGTGACCATGCGTCAGCTGCTGGAGAGCGGTGTCCACTTCGGGCACCAGACCCGGCGCTGGAACCCGAAGATGAAGCGCTTCATCTTCACCGAGCGCAACGGTATCTACATCATCGACCTGCGCCAGACCCTCGACTACATCGAGAAGGCGTACGACTTCGTGCGCACCACGGTGGCCGGGGGCGGCAGCATCCTCTTCGTCGGCACCAAGAAGCAGGCTCAGGAGGCCATCTCCGAGCAGGCGACCCGGGTCGGCCAGCCGTACGTCAACCACCGCTGGCTCGGCGGCATGCTGACCAACTTCCAGACGGTGTACAAGCGGCTCCAGCGGATGAAGGAGCTCGAGGCTCTGGGTGACCTGAGCGGCACCGCCGCCGGTTACACCAAGAAGGAGACCCTCCAGCTCTCCCGCGAGAAGGAGAAGCTGAGCAAGACCCTCGGCGGCCTGCGCGACATGCAGAAGCTCCCGGCTGCGGTCTGGATCGTCGACACCAAGAAGGAGCACATCGCCGTCGACGAGGCCCGCAAGCTGGGCATCCCGGTGATCGCCGTGCTCGACACCAACTGCGACCCGGACGAGGTCGACTTCCCGATCCCGGGCAACGACGACGCGATCCGCTCGGCCGAGCTGCTGACCAAGGTCGTCGCCGCCGCCGTCGCCGACGGTCTGATCGCCCGCTCCGGCCGTGGCCGCGGCGGCGACGAGAAGCCCGAGCCGGGCCAGGTCGGCGCCGACGAGCCGCTGGCCGAGTGGGAGCGCGAGCTGCTCGAGGAGCCGAAGAAGGCCGACGAGCAGCCGGCGACCGAGCAGCCGGCGACCGCCGCCGCGGAGTGATCTCGCCGTCGCGTCCCCACCGTCCGATTTCCCGGCCGGTGGGGCGCGGCGGGTACGCCGGGCAGAACCGGCCCGGATCCGGGTAACCGGCAGCCAGACCAACCCAACGCAGTCTCAAACACCGAAGAGAGAGTCATGTCCAACTTCACCGCCGCGGACGTCAAGAAGCTCCGCGACCTCACCGGCGCCGGCATGATGGACTCCAAGAAGGCGCTGACCGAGGCCGAGGGCGACTTCGACAAGGCCATCGAGATCCTGCGCGTCAAGGGTGCCAAGGACGTCGGCAAGCGGGCCGGGCGCACCGCCGCCAACGGCCTCATCGCCCACTCCGGCCAGGCGCTGCTCGAGCTCAACTGCGAGACCGACTTCGTCGCCAAGAACGACGCCTTCATCGCGCTGGCTCAGCAGCTGGTCGAGCACGGTGTGGCCAGCGGCGCGAACAACGCCGAGGAACTGCTCGCCAGCACCATCGACGGCAAGAGTGTGGCCGACCTGATCCAGGAGCAGTCCGCCAAGATCGGCGAGAAGCTGGTGCTCAACCGCTTCGCCAAGCTCGACGGCACCACCGCCGTCTACCTGCACCGCAAGAGCCAGGACCTGCCTCCGGCGGTCGGCGTGCTGGTGCAGTACTCGGGCAAGGCTGACGAGGCCGGCGACGCGGACGCCCGCGGTGTGGCCATGCAGATCGCCGCCATGCGCCCGAAGTACCTGACCCGCGACGAGGTTCCGGCCGAGACCGTCGAGTCGGAGCGGCGCATCGCCGAGCAGACCGCCCGCGAGGAGAACAAGCCCGAGGCGGCGCTGCCGAAGATCGTCGAGGGCCGGGTCAACGCCTTCTTCAAGGACTTCGTCCTGCTGGAGCAGGCGGCGGTCGCCGACAACAAGAAGACGGTGAAGCAGCTGCTGGCCGACGCCGGCATCGAGGTGACCCGCTTCGTGCGGTTCGAGGTCGGCCAGGCCTGAGCCGCCGCACCGGACGCATGACGCGCCCGGGCGCAGGGAAAACATGGACGAGGAGGCCGCCGGTGTACGTGACAGGCACCGCGGCCTCCTCGTCACATAGGGTCGGCAGCGGCAGTTACGCGGTACGCGGCGCCCACGAGGTGCGCGACGGAAGGGGCGGGGCGGATGACGCAGGTTGTGAGTGACCGGAGCCTGGCGGCGGATGATCCGACCGCCCCGCCGCCCGGTCGGGCCCGCCGGGTGGTGCTGAAGCTGTCCGGCGAGGTCTTCGGCGGCGGCGCGATCGGTGTCGACCCCGACGTCGTGCAGGCCATCGCCCGGCAGATCGCCACCGTGGTGCGGCGCGGCGTGCAGGTCTCCGTGGTGGTCGGCGGCGGCAACTTCTTCCGCGGGGCCGAGCTGCAGAAGCGCGGCATGGACCGGGCCCGCGCCGACTACATGGGCATGCTCGGCACGGTGATGAACTGCCTGGCCCTCCAGGACTTCCTGGAGAAGGAGGGCATCGAGACCCGGGTGCAGAGCGCGATCACCATGGCCCAGGTCGCCGAGCCCTACATCCCGCTGCGGGCGATCCGGCACCTGGAGAAGGGTCGCGTGGTCATCTTCGGCGCGGGCGCCGGGATGCCGTACTTCTCCACCGACACGGTGGCCGCCCAGCGCGCGCTGGAGATCCGCGCCGACGTGGTGCTGATGAGCAAGAACGGCGTGGACGCGGTCTACACCGCCGACCCCCGGATCGACCCGACGGCGAGCAAGCTCGACTCGATCACCTTCTCCGAGGTGCTGCGCCGCAACCTGCGGGTGGCCGACGCCGCGGCGTTCAGCCTCTGCATGGAGAACGGCCTGCCGATGCTGGTCTTCGGCGCCCAGGGCGACGACACGATCGTCCGTGCCGTCGGCGGTGAGAAGATCGGCACGCTGATCACCGCCTGACCGGTTCCGCCGAGCCGGCAGCGGTCCTCCGACACAGCAGCACCCGCACAGCCCACGACGAGCGACAGAAGGAGGCGAGGAGACCGGTGATCGACGACACCCTCCTCGAGGCAGAGGAGAAGATGGAGCGTGCCATCGAGCACGCCAAGGAGGAGTTCGGCGGGATCCGCACCGGTCGCGCCAACGCCGCGATGTTCTCCCGGATCGTCATCGACTACTACGGCAGCCCGACCCCGCTGCCGCAGATGGCGTCCATCGCCGTGCCGGAGCCGCGCATGGTGATCATCAAGCCGTACGACAACTCGCAGATCAACGCCATGGAGAAGGCGATCCGCGACTCGGACCTCGGGGTCAACCCGAACAACGAGGGTAACCAGCTGCGCATCGTGCTCCCGCAGATGACCGAGGAGCGGCGCCGCGAAATGATCAAGGTCGCCCGGCACAAGGGCGAGGAGGCCAAGGTGGCCGTCCGCAACATCCGCCGCAAGGGCAAGGAAGAGCTGGACCGCCTGGTCAAGGACGGCGAGGTCGGCGAGGACGAGGGCCGGCGCGCGGAGAAGGAGCTGGACGACCTGACTCAGCGCTTCGTCGCCACCGTCGACGAACTGGTCAAGCACAAGGAGAACGAGCTGCTCGAGGTCTGAGCGCCCGCGCACCCGCCACGGCACCGGTGTGCCGCCGCCCGACACGGGTGGCGGCCCGGTGCCGTCGTCGTGCCGGGCAGCGTCCGCCGTGCGGGCTTCCCGGGTGCAGTAGGCTCGGCACGATTCCGCCCACCACCGGGTGAACGGCGGGGATCGGCCGGCCGTCGGGTCGGTCAACCGGAACTGCTCGCGGCTGTAGGGGATGGTCTTGGTCTTGCGTCATGTGGTGGCTCCCGTACCGCCTGCCGGTGCGTGATGTCCCACCCCGACCCCTACGGCAACGCCGAGCCGCGCGGCTGGGACCGCCCGGCCCCGCTGCCCTGGCCGGAGGCCGACCTGGAGCCCGGGCCCCGGCGCCGGCCGGGTGCCGGCCCCGAGGCGTACGCGGCTCCGCCCGGCCGCCCGGCCGCCGACCCGTACGCCCGGCCGGCTGACGGCCACCACGCGGCGCGCGGCCGCCGGCCGTACGACGGGCCGCCGCCCCCCGAGCGGGGCTGGCGCGACGAGCGTGCCCCTCGCGGGCCGGGTCACCCGGGCGCGGAGCGGCGCTACCGGGACGCTGGTCCCGGCGGTCACGGGCCCCGGGGCGTGGAGCGCGATCCCTGGGAGCGCGACCGGCGCGCGCCGGGCTACGGCGCCGACCCGCGGGACCGCGGGTTCGACCGGCCCGACGACGAGTATCCGACCGCCCAGATCGCCCCGGTGCGGGACGAACCGACCGGCCAGTTGCCGGTGGTGCGGGACGAGCCCGCACCGGACCCCGAGCCGCCGGGCCGCCGGTCGAGGGGCCGGCGGCGGGCCAGCGCCGACCGCCCGCCGACCGCCCAGCCGAAGACCTCCAAGGCGGGGCGCAACCTGCCGGCCGCCATCGGCGTCGGGTTGGCCCTCGGCGCGGCGATCGTGGTGCCGCTCTTCTTCTACCTGCCGGCGTTCCTCGCCGTGGTCGCCGCCGCGGTGGCGATCGGCTGCTGGGAGATGGCCCGGGCGGTGCGCCGCAGCGGGGCCCACCCGCCGCTCGTGCCGCTGGTCGCCGGTGGGGTGATCATGATCGGGCTGGCCTGGTTCGCCGGCCCGGACGCGCTCTGCCTCGGCCTGCTGGTCACCGTGCTGGGCACGATGATCTGGCGGCTGGGCGACGGCCCCGGCAACTACCAGCGCGACCTCACCGCGGGCACCCTGATCGCGGTCTACGTGCCCTTCCTCGGCGGTTTCGCGGCGATGCTGGCGGCGGCCCCCGACGACGGCCACCTGCGGGTGTTGGTCACCCTGGTCGCCGTGGTGCTCTCCGACACCGGCGGCTACGCGGCCGGCGTCGCCTTCGGCAAGCACCCGATGGCCCCCACGATCAGCCCGAAGAAGTCCTGGGAGGGCTTCGCCGGCTCGGTGACGGCGGCCGCCGGCGGCAGCGCCCTGCTGCTCTGGCTGCTGCTCGACGTGGTCCCCTGGTGGGGCGCGCTGTTCGGGGTGGCGATCTCCGTCGCGGCGGTGCTCGGCGATCTCGCCGAATCCATGATCAAGCGGGATCTCGGGGTCAAGGACATGAGCAACCTGCTCCCCGGGCACGGCGGCCTGATGGACCGGCTCGACTCGATCCTGTTCGCGGTGCCGACCGCGTACCTGCTGCTGGCGGTCTTCGTGCCGATGGCGGGCTGAGGCGTGAATCACGCGGGTGGCGCAGCCCCGGCCGGCCGGCCGGGGCCGATTCGGCACCCACGGACAGGTGCGTCCCCCGTTCGGCGTGTCAGACTGGACGCGCCATGACGAGCCTCCCGCTGATCTCCGTAGACCCCGACGCCCGCGGCCGCCGGCCCGCGATGCCCCCCCGTCACCTCGCCGACCTGGACCTGCCGGGCCGGCAGGCGCTCGTCACCGAGCTGGGGGAGCCGGCGTTCCGCGCCAAGCAGGTCTCGAACCACTACTTCGGGCGGCTGGTCCGCGACCCGGCGCAGATGACCGACCTGCCGGCGGCCACCCGCGAGCGGCTGGCGGGCACCCTGCTGCCCACCCTGCTCAATCCGGTGCGCGAGATGGCCTGCGACGACGGCGCCACCCGCAAGGCGCTGTGGCGGCTGCACGACGGCTCGCTGGTGGAGAGCGTGCTGATGGGCTACCCGGACCGGGTGACCGTCTGCATCTCCAGCCAGGCGGGCTGCGGCATGGCCTGCCCGTTCTGCGCCACCGGCCAGGCCGGGCTGACCCGCAACCTCTCCACCGCCGAGATCGTCGACCAGGCCGTCTACCTGGCCGGGGTGGCCGCCTCGGGGGCGGTGGCCGGCTCCCCGGCGCGCCTGTCGCACGTGGTGTTCATGGGCATGGGCGAGCCGCTGGCCAACTACTCGCGGGTGGTGGCGGCGATCCGCCGGCTGGTCGCTCCGGCACCCGAGGGGCTCGGCCTGTCCCAGCGGCACATCACCGTTTCCACGGTCGGCCTGGTTCCGGCCATCCGCCGACTGGCCAGCGAAGACCTCTCAGTGACCCTTGCGTTGTCGCTGCACGCCCCCGATGATGAGCTGCGCGACGAACTCGTGCCGGTCAACCAGCGCTGGAAGGTGTCCGAGGTGCTGGACGCGGCGTGGGACTACGCGGACACGACGGGGCGTCGCGTGTCCATCGAATACGCGATGATCAAGGACGTGAACGACCAGCCGTGGAGAGCCGATCTGCTCGGGCGGCTGCTGGCCGGCAAGCTGGCCCACGTGAACCTGATCCCGCTCAACCCGACTCCGGGCAGCCGCTGGGACGCCAGCCCGAAGCCGGTCGAGCGGGAGTTCGTCCGGCGGTTGCGCGACGCCGGGGTGTCCACGACGGTGCGGGACACCCGGGGTCGCGAGATCGACGGGGCATGTGGGCAGCTCGCCGCCGCCGAGGACAGGGACAGCGACCCACGCGCCGCAACGGCGTGACGGCGTAGCGGTACGAGACCAGGAGACATTGTGGCGAGTCAGGGTCAGCGTTTCCGGCGTAAGGCGCTCCGCCGGGGATACAAGGTCGACGAGGTCGACGCCTTCCTGGACCGGGTGGAGGCGATACTCGCCGGCCAGCCGGTCGGCGCGCCCGTGGCCTCCCAGGAGGTCCACGACGTCGTCTTCCGGGTCCGCTTCAACGGCTACGACGAGTGGCAGGTCGACCTGCACCTCGACCGGGTGGAGCGGCAGCTCGCCGAGCTGGAGGAGCGCAGTGGCGCCCCCGGCGGGCGGGGTGGCGACCCGCGGATGGGCGACCGGCTCGGCCCGCCGATGCGCGACGACCGTGGCCTCTCGCCGGTGCCGCAGCCCCCGATGCCGCCCCGGTCGATGCCCGCCCAGGCCGGCCCGCCCGCCGACCGCTACGGCAACCGCTACGACGAGCCGACCGGCGCCTTCGCCGGCGGGTACGACGGCCCGCGCGGCGGCTACGACGCGCCCCGCGGCCCGGGCGGCCCCGGCCCGATGGGTCCCGGCGCCCCGATGGGGCACGGCGGCCCGCCCTCCCGCGGCCTGCCCCCCGGCCCGGGCGGCTACGGCCAGGACGAGCGCTTCGACGGCTTCGAGGCCGGCCGGCACGGCCGCGCCGACATGACCGCCGAGATCCGGATGCCCGAGCGGGACCTGCGCGGCCGTGGCCCGGCCGGTCCGCCGCCGCTGCCCCAGCAGGGCTACGGCCCGGACCAGGGCTACGGCGGCCCGGAGCAGGGTTACGGCGGCCCGGAGCAGGGCTACGGCGGCGGCCCGGGGATGTCCGGCCCGCCGATGGCCGGTCCGCCGATGGTGGGCCCGCCGATGGCCGGCCCGCCCGGGAGCGACCTCTACCGGGTGGACCAGATCCGCCGCAGCTTCCAGGTGCGCCGGTTCGGCAGCGGGTACGACCCGGACCAGGTCGACCGGTTCTTCGAGACGCTGCTCGGCGGCATGCAGGGCCGCAACCCGATGCCGGTGAACCCGAAGGACCTGGACACCCTGCGCTTCGGGCTGGTGCCCGGCGGCTACTTCGAGGCCGAGGTCGACGCCGCGCTCAAGGACGTGCAGGACATCCTGCTGGGCCGCTGAGCCCGCGCACGACGACGAAGGGCCCGCCCCCGATCGGGGGCGGGCCCTTGCGCGTACCGGTCGAAACGCGTGCCGGTCAGGACCGCAGGCCGTTGCGGCGCAGCACCGCGTCGCCGATGACGATGGCCAGCAGCAGCGCCGCGAGCCCGAACAGCCAGATGTTCTCCACGTTGCCCTCGTGGTTGCCGCAGAGCGCCATGACCACCAACACCACCGCCGACAGCACCGCCCCGATCCGTCCGGACCTGCGGTGTCCGGGCTTGTGCTGATCTGGCGCGGTTACCGGCTCGCTTCCTGCCACTGTCGGTCCTTCCCTCGCGATCGGATCTCCGGTTAGTCTGGCACGCCCCGTGGCGGCCCCGGTGCGGGGTCCGACCTGATGGGGGACACGTGACCCGCGAGGACGACCGCGAGCTGTACAAGCGGGCCCGGCACGCGTGGGAGGCCGAGGACTGGCCGGTCGCCGGGGAGCTGTGGGAGCGCCTGGCCCGCCGGTACCCGGACATCCCCGCGGCCGAGTCGTGGTGGTACAACGCCGCGCTGGCGCACAAGTTCCTGCGGAACTGGGCGAAGGCGTACGACCTGGGACGGGAGGCGGCCGCCCGGTCGACGCCCGGCCGCGAGGACCCGGCGTTCTGGAACCTGGGCATCGCGGCGACGATCATGGAGGACTGGGCGACGGCACGGGACGCCTGGTCGGCGTACGGGCTGAACGTTCCGGACGGCGAGGGCGAGATCGAGGCGGACTTCGGCACCACTCCGATCCGCCTCAGCGGCGGAGAGGTGGTCTGGGCCCGGCGGCTGTGCCCCACCCGCGCCCGGGTGCTGAACGTGCCGACGCCGGCGTCCGGCCGGCGGTTCGGCGAGGTCGTGGTGCACGACGGCGCGCCCAACGGCGAGCGGACGGTGGACGGCCGGACGTATCCGGTCTTCGACGAGCTGCTGCTGTTCCGGGCCTCGGAGCTGCCGACCACCACCGTCGAGGTGGTCGCCGGCACGCCGGAGGACGTCCGCGCCCTGGCCGCGCTCTTCGACGAGCACGGGTACGCGGCCGAGCCGGCCAGCGGCGTGCAGGCCCTGTGCGCCTGCTGCAGCGAGGGGACCGTGCACCAGGACCGCGACCACCACGTCGCCGGCGGGCAGCGGGTGCACCTCGCGGCGCCGGTGGACCGCGTCGCCGGGCTGATGGACGCCTGGTGCGCGTCGGCTCCACGGCGGCGGAACTGGACCGGAGCGGTCGAGGGCTGACGCACCCGGGCCGTTGGACCTGTCCGGCGGGGGCGGAGGGCCACTACCGGCGTCGCGGAACGGCGACCACACTGCCTCCGGTAGCGTCTTGACGTACGCCTGATGTCTTTTTGAGGGGGACTGCGGTGCGAGTGACCGGTACGGGCCATGCCAGCATGCGGATCGACACGGCCGCGGGCAGCATCCTGTGCGACCCGTGGGTCAATCCCGCCTACTTCGCCTCCTGGTTCCCCTTCCCCGACAATTCCCAGCTCGACTGGGCCACCCTCGGCCAGTGTGACTACCTGTACGTGTCACACCTGCACCGCGACCACTTCGACGCCAAGCACCTGCGGGACCACATCTCCAAGGACGCCACCGTCCTGCTCCCCGAGTTCCCCACCTCGGAGATGGAGGACCAGCTGCGGGAACTGGGCTTCACCAAGTTCCTCAGGGCGCCGAACGAGCAGGTCGTGGAGCTGCCCGGCGGCCTGAAGATCATGATCCAGGCGCTGACCAGCCCGACCGACGGCCCGATCGGCGACTCCTCGCTGTGGGTCGAGTACGACGGGGTCCGGCTGCTCAACCAGAACGACGCCCGCCCGGCCGACCTGACCGTCTTCGCCGAGCTGGGGCACGTGCACGCGCACATGCTGCAGTTCTCCGGCGCGATCTGGTATCCGATGGTCTACGAGCTGCCGCAGGCGGCGAAGACCGCGTTCGGCAAGCAGAAGCGGGACCGGCAGTTCGACCGCACCTGGCGCTACATCGACGACCTGAAGGCCGACCACGTCTTCCCGATCGCCGGCCCGCCCTGCTTCCTCGACGACTCGCTGTGGCAGTTCAACGACATCTTCGGCGACGAGGGCAACATCTTCCCGGACCAGTCCGTCTTCCTGGCCGAGTACGCGAAGGTCGGCGGCACCAACGGCATCGTGCTCCTGCCGGGCAGCGTCGCTGAGGTCACCACCGAGGGCGCGACGACCACCCACCCGGTGCCGGTCGAGGAGTTCTTCGCCAACAAGGTCGCCCACCTTGAGGAGATGCGGGAGCGCAAGCGCCCGATCATCGAGGCGGAGAAGCAGTCCTGGCGGCACCCGGAGATCGACGTGCTCGGCGAGATGAAGCGCCGGATCGAGCCGCTGCTGGACGAGTCGATCTACCTGGCCAAGGGTGTGGGCGGCCCGGTCCGCTTCGACCTCGTGGGCTACGACGGGGAGAGCGTCGAATCCATCGTGGTGGACTTCCCCGGCAAGGAGGTCCGGCCGTACGCGGACGAGAAGGTTCGCTACCGGTTCCGTACCGAGCGGGCGCTGATCGAGCACCTGCTGCACATCGGCGAGGTGGACTGGGTCAACTCGCTCTTCCTCTCGTGCCGCTTCTCGGCGGCCCGGATCGGCCAGTACAACGAGTTCGTCTACGCGTTCTTCAAGTGCCTCTCCGAGGAGCGCCTCCAGTACGCCGAGGGCTGGTACGACGAGCACGAGCGGGCCGTCGACGCCGAGGACATCACCCTCGACGGCTGGGTGGTGCAGCGCCGCTGCCCGCACCTCAAGGCGGACCTGAGCCGGTTCGGCATCGTGGAGGGCGACCAGCTCACCTGCCAGCTGCACGGGTGGCGGTTCGACCTGTCCAGCGGCCGGTGCCTGACCAGCGTCGGGCACAAGATCCGCGCCCACCGGGCGGACGCGGACACTCCCGCCCCCGCCGGCGAGGCCGTCAGCTGAGTTTTCCCCCGCGCGCCGCCCCCGCCGGGTGACCATCAGGTCAGGAAGGGGGCGGCGTGACGGAGGCTGGCGGGAGACGGCGGGACTACCGCTACGTGCGTGACCGCGAGATGGGCCGGGACGCCTCCCGGGTGGAGACGTTCAGCGACGGTGTGTTCGCGGTCGTGCTGACGGTGATGGCCGTCGAACTGCTGCAGAACGGCCCGGCCCGGGATCCCGGCAAGCACCTTCCCGACGCCCTCGTCCACGCCTGGCCGACCTACCTGGCGTACGTGATCACCTTCGGGATCGCCGGCCAGATCTGGCTCGGCCATCACAACATGTGGCGGTACGTGGTCCGGGTCGACCAGGTTCTGCTCATGTTCAACCTGCTCGTGCTGCTCTTCGTGGCGGCGATCCCGTTCACCGCCGACCTGTTGTCGGACAACCTGCGCGGCAGCGAGACCGAGCAGCGGCTGACGGCCGTCCTCTACCTCGGCACCGTGCTGGGCGAGTCACTCTTCTTCAACCTGAGCTGGTGGTGGGCCCGCCGGCGCCGGCTGCTCCACCCCGACCTGGACCCGCAACTGGCCCGGGCGGTCTCGCGGCGGCTGGTGGTGCGTCCGCTGCTCTACACGATCGCCTTCGCCTTCGTCTTCGTCGACCCGATCCTCAGCCTGCTCCTCTACCTGCTGCTGCTCGTCGGCCTCTCCCTCATCCGCCGCCCCGGCGACCTGCCCCGTGCCGCCGCCGAGGCCGGCGGGTGAGGTCAGCGACCGAGGTCGCTGAGGATGCGCTGGGCGGCGTTGTGCCCGGCCGCGCCGATCACGCTGCCGGCCGGGTGGCAGCCGGCGCTGCCCGCGTAGACGCCGTCGATTCCGGTGGCGTACGGCATCCGGTCGGTGAACGAGACGGTGTTGTCGACGTGGTGGATGTGGCCGCCGGTGATGCCGAAGTGCGCCTCGATGCCCGGCGGGGGCAGCGGCACCGCGTCGGCGATCAGCTCCCGGGTGCCCGGGGCGTACCGCTCGCAGATGTCGATGAGGCGGTCGACGTAGCCGGGCAGCGCCGCGTCCCAGGTGGTGCCGGCCAGCTCGTAGGGGACCGACTGGACGAAGAGGGCCGACGAGTGGTGCCCGGCGCCGTCGGAGAGCGACGGGTCGACCGTGGTGTGCAGGTACCACTCGATGGTCGGCTCCTCGGGCAGCCGCCCGGCCTGTACGTCCGCCCACATGGCGCGCAGCGCGGCCATCGGCGGCTCGCCGCCCGCGCCGACCAGCGAGGCCGAGCCGGGGAGCAGGTGGATGGTGGAGCCGAACGGGCTCGGCGCGTCCGCCGGCAGGCAGGAGAAGCGGGGCAGGCCGGTGAGCGCCAGGTTGAGCTTGAGCGTGGTGCCGGGCCGGCGGACCGCCGCCATCCGCGCGCCCAGCTCCGCCGGGAGCGCGCCGTCGGGCAGCAGGTCCATCAACCGGTACGGGTCGCAGGCCCCGAGCACCACGGAGGCGGCCACCTCCCGCCCGTCGGCCAGCACCACCCCGCCGGCCGCGCCGCCGTTGAGGGTGACCGCGGTGACCGGAGCGCCGGTCACGATGCGGGCGCCGGCCGCGCGGGCGGCGTCGGCGAAGGTCCGGGAGACCGTGCCCATGCCGCCCTGGGCAATCATCCAGGTGCCGCCCGAGCCGGGCAGCCGGCACATGTTGTGCACCAGGAAGTTGTGCCCGGTGCCCGGGTCGTCCGGGCCGGCGTTCAGGCCGGAGAGGCCGTCGGTGACCGCGTACATGCTGACCAGCAGCTCGGAGCGGAAGTCGAAGCGGGCCAGGTAGTCGGCGACGGAGCCGCGGACCAGGTCGACGAAGACCTGTCGCAGGGCGGGACGGACGTACCGTTCCGCGATGCCCTCCACCGGCAGCGGCTCGGCCAGCCAGGCCGGCGCCAGGTCCTCCCGGAGCTGGGCCAGTTCGGCCTGGAGCGCGTCGTCGGCGGCCGCGTCCTCGGGGGAGAACATCTCCGCGACCTGCCGCCGGGAGGACGCGGCGTCGCTGCCGAAGAGCAGGTACGGCGAGCCCAGCCCGCCCGGGGTGGGCAGGAAGTAGTGCGGGTCGCGGCGCAGCACCGGGATCGTCACGTCGAGGGTGGCGAGCAGTTCCGGCGGCATCAACCCGAGCAGGTACGACCCGGTGGAGTGCCGCAGCCCGGGCAGCTTGGGGAACGGATTCTCGGTGCGGGTGGCCCCGCCGATCACCTCGGCCGCCTCCAGCACCAGCACGTCGAGGCCGGCGCGGGCCAACAGGATCGCCGAGACCAGGCCGTTGTGCCCGGAGCCGACCACGACGACGTCGGCGCGGGACGGCAGTTCACTCGCTTCGCTCATGCCCGGGCAGCCTAGTGGCGCGGAACCCCGTCCGGGGAGGGGTCGGCGGAGCGGAACTGGGCCAGCAGCGTGCCCAGCTCGGTCTCGAAGAGCGCCTCGGGCCGGTCGACCGCCCAGCCGAGGTGCCCGAAGACCTCCATGGCGACCAGGCCGTAGAGCCGGGTCCAGGCGGAGAGGAACGCGTACGCGACCTGGATCGGCAGGTCGCCGTGCTTGGCGGCCAGCGGGGCGAGGTGCCCGCCGAGGCGCTGCTGGAGCAGTTCGGCCGGCGGGGTGGGCAGCCGGGCGCCCCGGGTGAGCGCGACGAACGGGGTGAGGAAGACCGCGCCGAAGCGCGCCCCCGGGTGGCCGGGGTCGACGCACTGGTCGGCGAACTCGCGCAACCCGGGCGCCGGGCTGCCGAAGATCAGGGTGAACTCGGCGGGGTGACCGACGGCCCAGCGCCGCATGGCCCGGCACATCTCGACGAGCTGGTCGCCCGGGTCGGCGCCGGCCGCGTCCCGGGCCGCCTCGATCTCCCGGCGCAGCTCGTCGTAGAGGTCTCCGGCGAGCGCGACGACCAGCGCCTCCAGGCTGGGAAAGTAGCGGTAGATGGCCGGGGCGGTCATGCCCATGTCGCGGGCGATGGCCCGCAGCGAGACCGCCTCGACGCCGCCGGTCACGAGGAGCCGCCGGGCCGCGTCCTTGATCTCGGCGAGGGTCGCCGTACGCAGGCGTTCCCGCCGGGTGGGTGCGGTCATCCGTCGACCCCCTTGACCGGAGCGAACAGCGTTGCCATAGTTAACGCCGTTCACTTTACTGAGCGATGGTTACTGGCTACGACCTTAACGGTCGGTGAGGGGCATGGCGATGTTCGCCTGGTGGGGGCGGGTGGTCGTACGGGCGCGCTGGGCCGTGCTGGCCGCCGCGGCGGCGCTCGTGGTGGTCGGCTCGACCTGGGGCGCCGGCGTCTTCGGCGAGCTGACCGGCGGCGGCTTCGAGGACCCGGCCAGCGAGTCCAGCCGGACCGCGCAACGGGTCACCGCCGAGCTGGGCCGGCAGGGCGCCGACGTGATCGTGCTCTGGTCCAGCGACAGCGCCACCGTCGACCAGCCCGCCTTCCGCGACCCGGTCACCCGCACCGTCGCCGGGCTCCGCGAGCGCTCCGCGGTGACCAGCGTGACCACCTGGTACGACAGCCCCGCCCCGGCCCTGGTCGCCACCGACCGCCGGGCCACCTACGCGCTCATCCGGCTGGCCGGGGCGGACGACGACGCGCGGGCGGAGCAGTTCGAGGCGCTGCGCCCCGCGCTGGACGCACCCGGGCTGCGCACGGAGGTCGGCGGCACGGTCGCCTTCCAGCACTACGCCAACACCCAGACCACCGAGGACATCACCCGCGCCGAGACGCTCTCCATGCCGGTGCTGCTGGTGCTCCTCGTGCTGATCTTCGGCGGGCTGGTCGCCGCCACCACCCCGCTGCTCATCGGCGGGCTGGCCATCCTCGGCGCCTTCGTCGCGGTGCGGCTGGTCAACCTGGTCACCGACGTGTCGATCTTCGCGATCAACATCATCACGCTGATCGGCCTCGGCATGGCCGTCGACTACGCCCTCTTCGTGGTCAGCCGGTTCCGCGAGGAACTCGCCGCCGGGCACGACACCGGCGCGGCGATCCGCCGCACCATGGCCACCGCCGGCCGCACCGTGCTGGTCTCCGGCCTCACCGTGGCGCTCGCCCTGGCCAGCCTGCTGATCTTCCCGCAGGCGTTCCTGCGCTCGATGGGGCTCGGCGGCGTGGCCGCCGTGCTGGTCGCCATGCTGGCCGCGCTCACCGTGCTGCCGGCCCTGCTGGCGGTGCTCGGCCACCGGATCGACGCGGTGCGCGTACCCCTGCCGTGGCGGCGTCGGGCGCGGCGCGGGGGGCCGGCGGCGGCTGACGCGGGTGGCGCCTGGGCCCGGATCGCGCGCAGCGTGATGCGCCGCCCGGTGCGTTACCTGGTCGGGGTCGCGGTGCTGCTCGCCGTGCTGGCCACGCCGTTCCTGCGGATCACCTTCGGCGGCTTCGACGAGCGGGTGCTGCCCGCCGACGCCGCGCCCCGGGTGGTCGCCGAGCGGATCGCCGACGAGTTCCCCGGCGGCCAGGTCGCCCCGATCGACGTGCTGGTCTCCGGCGCCCCGGCCGACGCGGCGCGCGGGCTCGCCGACCGGATCGCCGCGGTGCCCGGGGTGACCGGCGTGCAGGTGGCCGCGCAGCGCGGGGGGAGCACGCTGCTCTCGGTGAGCTACCCGGGGGAGCCGACCGGCGACGTGGCCCAGCGGGTGGTCCGCGACCTGCGCGACCTGCCCGTGCCGGCCGGGGCCGAGCTGCTGGTCGGCGGGCGGCCCGGCGCCGATCGGGACCTGCTGGACAGCCTCGGCGACCGGCTGCCCTGGATGGCCCTGCTGATGGCCGGCGCCACCCTGCTGCTGCTCTTCCTCGCCTTCGGCTCGGTGGTGCTGCCGGTCAAGGCGGTGCTCATGAACCTGGTCTCGATCGGCGCCTCGTTCGGCGTCATGGTCTGGATCTTCCAGGACGGTCACCTCGCCGGCCCGCTCGGTTTCACCCCGACCGGGTTCATCGAGCCGAGCAACCCCATCCTCATGCTCGCCGTGCTCTTCGGGCTGGCCACCGACTACGAGGTGTTCCTGCTCAGCCGGGCCCGCGAGGAGTGGGACCGGACCGGGGACAACACCGGCGCGGTGGCCGCCGGCCTCCAGCACACCGGGCGGATCATCACGGCCGCCGCGCTGCTGCTGATCATTGTGGTGGCCGGCTTCACCACCGGCGGCATGTCCTACATCAAGCTCATCGGGGTCGGCATGATCGTGGCCATCGTGGTCGACGCGACCCTGGTCCGCGCCCTGCTCGTGCCGGCCACCATGCGCCTGCTCGGCCGCTGGAACTGGTGGGCCCCCGGCCCGCTGGCCCGCGTCTACCGCCGCTACGGCCTCCGCGAGACCGACTCCGAGGGACCGGCGGCGGCGCGGGCGGCGCGCCAGCGGGAGAACGCCAGCGTGGCCGAGTAACCGGCCAGCACGATCACGTGGAACAGGTAGAGCCAGAGCAGCACCGCGACTCCGCCGCCGATCTCCTCGAACCCGCCGAACGGCACCCCCAGCCTCAGCGGCAGCGAGCAGAACAGCACGAAGCCGTGCAGGAAGCCGGAGAGGTTCGCCGCGGTGAACGAGCCCAGGCCCAGCGTGGCCAGCCAGTCCGGGGCGGCCGGCCCGACCACCCGGAACACCCACATCAGCACCGGGGTGAGCACCAGCCAGGTGGCCAGGAAGGAGAGCACCACGCCGAGCGCGCCCACCCAGCCGCCCTGCTTGACCAGGTGGGTGGTGAGCGGCAGCGCCAGCAGGACCGACAGCAGCAGCGCCGGGGCCGGGGCGAGCAGCGGGAGCAGCAGCAGCCGGCCCCGCCAACCGACCAGGGTCTCGGCCTGGCCGGGCGGCGTGGCGACCGAGACGAACGCCCGGCGCAGGCCCTCGCCGTAGAGCGACGCCGGCAGCAGCGAGGCCAGCGCCAGCACCGGGGTCAGCCCCAACCCGGCCTCCACGAGCGCGGCCGCCGCGCGGTCGGCGCCGATGTCGGTGGGCAGCGTGTCGATGGCGTACGCGGTGAGCCGGCGCACCCGGTCGTACCCCGCCACCAGCCCCGTGAGCCAGATCGCCAGCAGCGCCACCGGCACCACGGCGATCGCCCCGTAGAAGGTGATCGCGGCGGCGTGCAGCGAGAGGTCCCGCCCGCGCACCGGCCGGAACGCCGCGCCGGTGATCCGTTTCGCCCGCTGCCACCCCGCACCCATCGCCACCTCGTTCCCCCTGGGGTGGCCCGGCACGCATTACGATCCGGCGTGTGATCACCTCGACCGAGCGGCTGGTGGTCCGGGACTGGACCGAGTCGCCGGACGACCTGGCCCGGATCTACGACATCTACTCCCGCGACGAGGTGATGCGCTGGCTGGGCGGCGGCGCGGGGCGGATGACCGACCCGGCCGAGGCGACCGACCGGGTGCGCTCGTGGCGCGAGCGCTACGCGCCGTACGCCGGCCGCTGGGGCCTCTGGGCCATCGAGCCGCGCGAGGCCGGCCGGGCGGTCGGCAGCGTCCTGCTCAAGCCGCTGCCCGGGCGGGACGGGGTCACCCCCACCGACGACATCGAGGTCGGCTGGCACCTGCACCCCGACGCCCAGGGGCACGGCTACGCCACCGAGGCGGCCCGGGCCGTGCTGGAGCGCGAGTTCGCCACCGGCACCCGGCAGGTGTACGCGGTGGTGATGGCCGGCAACGAGCCGTCGATGGCGGTGGCCCGCCGGCTCGGCATGACCCACGTCGGCACCCGCACCGACTGGTACGGCGGCGCGGAACTGGAAACGTTCGTCCTCCGCGCGGCCTCTTGCACCGCAGTCTGACGCGGGGGAGTGAGGCTCCCAGCGGGCGCTCAGGAGGGCTGGGGAAGAATGGGCGGGTGACGTCTCCCCGCTCCCTCGTCCTGCTCGGCTCGACCGGCTCGATCGGCACCCAGGCCATCGACATCGTCCGGCGCAACCCGGACCGGTTCCGGGTGGTGGCCCTCGGGGCCGGCGGCGGCAACGTCGAACTGCTCGCCGCGCAGGCGCTGGAGCTGGGCGTGGAGGCGGTCGGGGTGGCCCGGGCATCCGCCGCCCAGGATCTCCAGCTCGCGTTCTACGCCGAGGCGAGCCGGCGCGGCTGGGCCACCGGCGACTTCCGGCTGCCCAAGATCGTGGCCGGGCCGGACGCGATGACCGAGCTGGCCGGGTGGCCCTGCGACGTGGTGCTCAACGGGGTGGTCGGCTCGCTCGGCCTCGCGCCGACGCTCGCGGCGCTGCGCGCCGGGCGTACCCTCGCCCTGGCCAACAAGGAGTCGCTGGTGGCCGGCGGCCCGCTGGTCAAGGCCGCGGTGGCGCGGCCGGGGCAGATCGTCCCGGTCGACTCCGAGCACTCGGCGCTGGCGCAGTGCCTGCGTGGGGGCGCCCGCGGCGAGGTGCGCCGGCTCGTGGTGACCGCCAGCGGCGGCCCGTTCCGGGGCCGGCGGCGCGACGAGTTGACCGAGGTCACGCCGGAGCAGGCGCTGGCGCACCCGACCTGGAACATGGGGCCGGTGGTGACGATCAACTCCGCCACCATGGTCAACAAGGCCCTGGAGGTGATCGAGGCGCACGAGCTGTTCGACGTGCCCTACGCCGACATCGAGGTGATGGTCCACCCGCAGTCGGTGATCCATTCGATGGTCGAGTTCACCGACGGCTCCACCCTCGCCCAGGCCAGCCCGCCGGACATGCGGCTGCCCATCGCCCTCGGTCTGGGCTGGCCGGACCGGGTGCCGGGGGCCGCCGCCGCGGTCGACTGGACGAAGGCACACAGCTGGGAGTTCTTCCCGCTCGACGACGCCGCGTTCCCGGCCGTCGCCCTGGCCAAGGCGGCCGGCGAGGCCGGGCGCTGCCGGCCGGCGATCTACAACGCGGCGAACGAGGAGTGCGTGGCGGCCTTCGTGGCCGGCCGGCTGCCCTTCCTCGGCATCGTCGACACCCTCGAGCGCGTGCTGGAGGACGCTCCCGACTTCGACGAACCAGGTACCGTCGAGGACGTGCTCGCCGCCGAATCGTGGGCACGGGCGCACGCCCAGGAGATCATCGTCGGGTCGGTGGAAGGAGCCTGATGAGTTACCTGCTCGGGGTGGCGCTGTTTGCCCTGGCGATCCTCGTCTCGGTGAGCCTGCACGAGGCGGGGCACATGCTCACCGCCAAGGCGTTCGGGATGAAGGTCACCCGCTACTTCGTCGGCTTCGGCCCGACGCTCTGGTCGTTCAAGCGGGGCGAGACGGAGTACGGCGTCAAGGGCATCCCGCTCGGCGGCTTCTGCAAGATCGTCGGGATGACCCCGCAGGACGACGACGTCGAACCGGGGGACGAGAAGCGCGTCATGTGGCGCTACCCGGTGTGGAAGCGGACGATCGTGATGTCCGCGGGCTCGATCACCCACTTCGCCCTGGCCCTGGTGACCCTCTGGATCCTCGCGGTCTCCGCAGGCCTGCCCAACCCGAAGTTCCCGAGCACGGAGGACGGCTTCAAGGCCGAGCCGGCCGTGATCGCCCTCGCCCCGTGCGTGGTCGTGGAGAACGCCGCCCGGGCCTGCCAGGCCGGCGACCCGGCCAGCCCGGCCGCGAAGGCCCAGCTCCAGGACGGCGACCGGATCACCTCGGTGAACGGCAAGCCGGTCGCCACGTGGGGCGACATGCTGGACGTGGTCCGCGCCACCCCGCCCGGCACGGCCACCGTCGAGTACGTCCGCGACGACAAGCCGGGCACCGCCACCGTCGACCTGGCCGCCGTGCAGCGCCCGCCGCTGGGCGACCCCAAGGGCGCCACGTCGGCGGTCTCCGCCCTCGGCGTCGCGCTCCAGCCGTCCACCCCCACCCTCGTCCAGTACGGTCCGGTCGGCGCGTTCGGCGCCACCGCCGACTTCACCGGCAACATGGCGGTGCAGACCCTGCACGCCATGCAGCGGATCCCGCAGAAGGTCCCCGCCCTGTGGACCGCCGTCACCGGTGGCGAGCGGGACGTGGACACCCCGATCAGCGTGGTCGGCGCCAGCCGGCTCGGCGGCGAGGCCGTGGAGAACAACGCCTGGCTGGTGTTCTTCATGCTCTTCGTCTCGCTGAACTTCTTCATCGGCGTGTTCAACCTGCTGCCGCTGCTCCCGCTGGATGGCGGTCACATCGCCATCGCCTGGTTCGAGCGGGCCCGCTCCTGGCTCTACGCCCGGATCGGCCGGGCCGACCCCGGCCGCGTCGACTACCTCAAGCTCATGCCCCTCACGTACGCGGTGATCCTCATCGGTGGCGCGTTCACGCTGCTGACCGTCACCGCGGACGTCGTCAACCCGATCACGCTCTTCTCAAGGTGAGTGCCTGAAGTGACCGCTGTCAGTCTCGGTATGCCCCCCGTACCGCCGCCGCCGCTCGCCCCGCGCCGGGCCAGCCGCCAGATCATGGTCGGTTCGGTGCCGGTCGGTGGGGGCGCGCCGGTCTCGGTGCAGTCCATGACCACCACCCTGACCGCCGACGTGAACGCCACCCTCCAGCAGATCGCCGAGCTGACCGCGTCCGGGTGCCAGATCGTCCGGGTGGCCGTGCCGTCCCAGGACGACGTGGAGGCGCTGCCGGCGATCGCCAGGAAGTCGCAGATCCCGGTGATCGCCGACATCCACTTCCAGCCGAAGTACGTCTTCGCGGCGATCGACGCCGGCTGCGCCGCGGTCCGGGTGAACCCGGGCAACATCCGGCAGTTCGACGACAAGGTCAAGGAGATCGCCAAGGCGGCCGGCGACGCGGGCGTGCCGATCCGGATCGGCGTGAACGCCGGCTCGCTGGACAAGCGCCTCCTGGCCAAGTACGGCAAGGCCACCGCCGAGGCGCTGGTCGAGTCGGCGCTCTGGGAGTGCTCGCTCTTCGAGGAGCACGGCTTCCGCGACATCAAGATCTCGGTCAAGCACAACGACCCGGTGGTGATGATCCGGGCCTACCGGCAGCTCGCCGAGAAGTGCGACTACCCGCTGCACCTGGGCGTGACCGAGGCCGGCCCGGCGTTCCAGGGCACCATCAAGTCCGCGGTGGCGTTCGGCGCGCTGCTGGCCGAGGGGATCGGCGACACCATCCGGGTCTCGCTCTCCGCCCCGCCGGTCGAGGAGATCAAGGTCGGCGCCGCGATCCTGGAGTCGCTGGGCCTGCGCGAGCGGGGCCTGGAGATCGTGTCCTGCCCGTCCTGCGGCCGGGCCCAGGTCGACGTCTACAAGCTCGCCGAGGAGGTCACCGCCGGCCTGGAGGGGCTGCCGGTGCCGCTGCGCGTCGCCGTCATGGGCTGCGTGGTGAACGGCCCGGGCGAGGCCCGCGAGGCCGACCTGGGTGTCGCCTCCGGCAACGGCAAGGGCCAGATCTTCGTCAAGGGCCAGGTGGTCAAGACCGTGCCCGAGAGCCAGATCGTGGAGACGCTGATCGAGGAGGCGCTGCGGATCGCCGACGAGATGGGCGCCGAGATCCCCGAGGAGCTGCGCGGCCTGGTGCCGGGCGGCGCCACGGTGACCGTGCACTGAGGCACCGACCCACCGACGACGTGCGGCCGCCCCACCGGGGGCGGCCGCACGTGTCGTCTCAGGCCCGCGCCACCGCCCGCGGCACGGCGGCGAACTCGGAGAGGGCGAACCACCGGGGCAGGCCCCGCCGCAGCGCCTCCGGCCCGACCACCTCCACGCCGCCGCCGCGCAGCGCCGCCGGCCAGTCCAGGTCGCCCAGCCACACCTGCACCAGGGCGCGCAGGCTCGCGGTCACCGTCACGGACACCTCGTGCCCGGGGTCCACGTCGCAGACGTCGGCCTCCCCGGTGGCGATGACGAGCCACCAGTCGCGCAGCGCCGCCGGCACGTCCCGGAAGCGGAAGTGCACGACGGTACGCCCCGCGGGCACCGCCTCATGGTCGACGTGCCGGTGCATGTCCCACAGCAGCAGCTTCGGGTCCAGGTCGGCGTCGCCCAGCTCGCCGATCCAGCGCACCCCCCAGGCGCCGAGCGCCTCGAGCACCGGCCGCAGCTCGCGTCCCGCCTGGGTCGGGACGTAGCGCACGTCGGCGCCGTCGACCTGCCGCTCCACCACGCCGGCGCGGACGAGCTGGTGCAGTCGCCGGGACAGCAGGGTGGGCGACATCCGCGGCAGCCCGCGGCGCAGCTCGTTGAAGCGCTCGGACCCGCTCACCAGTTCCCGGACGACGAGCAGCGTCCAGCGCTCGTCGAGCAGCTCCATGGCCTTCGCGACCGGGCAGAACTGGTGGTAGGAGGCCCCCATGGCCGGGACGCTACGCCGGGGCCGACCGCGGGACCAGGAACCTGTCGGGACCGGTACACATCTCGTACTGGGGGGCCGCTCCTCGGCTGCCTACCGTCCCCCTCAGGACGACGCGGAGGAGCAGGCGATGATCGACGAAGTGGAGCAGGACCGGGCCGTGAAGGCCGGGCACCGGCGGATGTGGGCCCTCGGCAGCTACGCCACGGTCGCCGCGGAGGTCATCCCGGAGCTGGGGGAGACCCTGGTCCGGGCGGCCGGGGTCGGCCCAGGCGACCGGGTACTGGACGTCGCGGCGGGCACCGGCAACGCGGCCCTACCGGCGGCGCTGGCCGGGGCCGAGGTGGTGGCCAGCGACCTGACCCCGGAGCTGCTGGAGATCGGGCGGGATCTCGCGGCGCGGCGCGGGGTGAAGCTGGACTGGCAGCAGGCCGACGCGGAGGCGCTGCCGTACGCCGACGGGGAGTTCGACCGGGTGCTGTCCTGCGTGGGGGTGATGTTCGCGCCCCGGCACCGGGCCGCCGCCGACGAACTGGTCCGGGTCTGCCGGCCGGGCGGCACGATCGGCCTGGTCAACTGGACTCCGGCGGGCTTCATCGGGCAGTTGTTCGCCACCATGAAGCCGTACGCGCCCCCGCCGCCGCCCGGCGCGCAGCCGCCGCCGCTCTGGGGCGACGAGGAGCACGTCCGAGCCCTGCTCGGTGACCGGGTCACCGATCTCGTGCTGCGCCGCGAGGCGGTCGCCGTGGACCGGTTCGCCGCTCCCGAGGAGTTCCGCGACTACTTCAAGGCCCACTACGGGCCGACGATCGCGGTCTACCGGGCCAACGCCGCGAACCCCGATCGGGTCGCCGCGCTCGACAACGACCTCGCGGACCTGGCCCGGCGGCACCTCGACGCCGGGGTGATGCGTTGGGAGTACCTGCTGGTCACCGCGCGCCGGCGCGGCTGACGGCGACGCCGGCCGGGGTGGCGGTCCCGTGGCCACCCCGGCCGGCGAACGTCATGCGCGGACTCACTCCGACTCGGCGAGGATGGCGTACAGCTTGCGCCGGGTCTCGTCGAGCACCTGGGCGGCGCGCGCCCGCTGGTCGTCGGTGCCGGTCATCATCACCTGCCGCAGCGCGTTCATGGCCTGCGCGCCGGCGTCGCGGATGTCGTGCCAGCTGTTCACGGTCTGCTCGGCGAACTCGCCCCAGGGTGGGGTCTGCGCCGCCTCGGCGGCCTCGGCCTGCCCCTGCTCGGTCAGGGCGAACCGCTTCCGTCCGCCGTCGGAGTCGGCGGCGGCCGCGATGACGCCCTCGTCCTCCAGCAGTTGCAGGGTCGGGTAGATCGAGCCGGGGCTGGGCCGCCAGGCCCCGCCGGTCCGGGAGTCGATCTCCTGGATCATCTCGTAGCCGTGCATCGGCCGCTCGGTGAGCAGGGCCAGCACGGCGCCGCGCACGTTGGGCCGGCGGCCACGCCCGCGGCCCCGACCACCACCCCGGCCGTGGCCGTGGCCGTGCGGTCCGGGCGGGAACGGCGGCGGCCCCGGGGGTACGGGCGGGAAACCGAAGCCCCGCATCCGCATCTCGTCGTGCATGGCGTGCATCCGGCGGTGGAAACCCATCGGGCTCTCCTTCGGTCGTCCCATCACTGATGCATCAACGATATATCGGCAATGCATCGCCGACAAGTCAAGGTGTGGGACGGGACTACAAACCGTACGTACGTCTTGCTAGGGTGTCGGCGTGCGCCTGCTTCCCGAACCGGGCCCGTCCCGGACCCTCGCCCTCTCCACCCTGGTCAACACCGTCGGTCGGGGCACCTGGCTCACCGCCAGCGCGCTCTTCCTCACCCGCTCGGTCGGGCTCACCGTGGCCCAGGTCGGCCTCGCCCTCACCATCACCGCGTTGGTGAGCCTGGTGACCAGCGCGCCGATGGGCTACCTGGCCGACCGGCTGGGCCCGCGTGGGCTCCAGATCACCGCGCTGCTCGCCTCCGCCGGGTTCACCGCCGCCCTGGTGGCCGTCCGCTCCTTCGCCGGGTTCCTGGTGGTCGGGGTGCTGATGGCGGTCGCCGACTCGGCCACCCGGGGCGCCCGGGGAGCGCTGATCGCCGGCGCGGTGCCGGCGGACCAGCGGGTGCGCACCCGGGCCTACCTGCGCGCGGTCACCAACGTCGGCATCTCGGTCGGCACGGTGCTGGCCGGCGTCGGCCTGGCCGCCGACACCCGGACGGCGTACGTGTCGCTGATCCTGCTCGACTGCGCCACCTACCTGCTGGCCGCGGCGGTGCTGCTCCGGCTGCCACCCGTGCCGCCGGTGCCGGCGCCCACCCACGGGCCGCGGCTGATCGCCCTGCGGGACCGCCCGTTCCTCGCCTTCACGGTGCTCGACGGGCTCATGTCGATGCACTTCAGCCTGATCAACATCGCCCTGCCGCTCTGGATCGCCGGGCACACCACCGCCCCGCGCTGGTTGATCTCCGCCTGCCTGCTGGTCAACACCGTGGTGGTGGTGCTCTTCCAGGTCCGCGCCTCCCGGGGCACCGAGGACCTCGCCGGGGCCGGTCGGGCGGCCCGCCGCGCCGGCGCGGTGATCGCGGTCGCCTGCGTGCTCTTCGCGGCCGGCGGGGGCGTGCCCGTCGCGGTGGCGGTGCCGTTGCTGCTCGCCGGCGCGCTGGTGCACGTGGTGGGGGAGTTGTGGCACGCGGCGGCGGGCTGGGGCATCTCGTTCGGGCTCGCCCCCGCCCACGCGCAGGGCCAGTACCAGGGCGCGTACGGGATGGGCATGCAGCTCGGCTCGATGATCGCCCCGGTGGTGGTGACCACGCTGGCGGTCGGCTGGGGTGTGCCGGGCTGGCTGCTGCTCGGCGGGCTTTTCCTGGTGCTCGGGCTGCTGGTGCCGCCGGTGGTGCGCTGGGCCGCACGGACCCGGCCCGCCGTGCCGGAGCCGGCGCCCGTTCCGGCCGGCTGAGCCGTCGCTCACCACCGATCGTCCGCCGTCTTCAGGTCGGCCCGCGCGGGCCGGGGTGCATCTGGCAGGCTGGTATCCGTGCTCACGGTGCCGGTACGCCAACTCGGGGAGTCGGAGCGCCGTGCGGTCGAACGGCTGCTCGACCTCGACCCCTACGCCGGCGCTCAGGTCGCCGAACGGGTGGCGGCGCGCGGGCTGGCCTGGTGGCGGGCCGAGGGGCGGATCCTCGGCTACGGTCCGCGCCGCAACCTGGAGTCGATCTGCTGGCTCGGTGGCAACCTGACCCCGGTGCTCGCCTCGGAGTCGGCGGTGGCCGCCTTCGCCGACCAGTTGAGCGCCGAGGAGCGGCTCTGTTCCTCGATCGTGGGCCGCGCCGACGCGGTGCTGGGGCTCTGGGACCGCCTCTCCGCCTACTGGGGGCCGGCCCGGGACGTACGCCCGAACCAGCCGTTGCTGGCCACGGACGCGCTGCCCGCCGTGGCGCCCGACCCGGAGGTGCGCCGCGTGCGCAGCGGTGAGGTCGACCGGCTCTTCCCGGCGGCGGTGGCGATGTACACCGAGGAGGTCGGGGTGTCGCCGCTGGCCGAGGACGGCGGGCGCGGCTACCGGCGGCGGGTGGGTGACCTGGTCCGCGCGGGCCGGGCCTACGCCCGGTTCGTCGACGGCAAGGTGATCTTCAAGGCCGAGCTGGCCGTGGTCACCCGGCGCACCGCCCAGGTGCAGGGGGTCTGGGTCGCACCGGAGTGGCGGGGCCGGGGCATCGCGACCGCGGCGATGGCGGCGGTGGTGCGGGACGCGCTGGAGCGCGTCGCGCCCTCGGTGAGCCTCTACGTGAACGACTTCAACCTGCCCGCCCGCCGGGTCTACGAGCGCTGCGGCTTCCGCCCGGTCGGCACGCTCGCCACCGTGCTGTTCTAAGGTCGCCGCCCCGGCGGCAGGGCCGGTCTGACGCCGAATCCCGGCCGCATGGCCGGGATCACGCCGCTTCCCGTTGCGCTGAACCGGACACCCGACGCTATGCTGGCCATGTTTTTGTACTGACCAGTCAGTTTAGAAGTCGGGAAAGCGGTGCGATGAAGATCGTCGAGGCCAGCGGGCTGGGTCTGCGGACCCGCCGCGGCTGGGTCTACCGGGACGTCGACCTCACCGCCGAGGCCGGCGAGCTGCACGCCGTCACCGGGCCGCCGGGCAGCGGGCGCACCTCGCTGCTGCTCGCCCTGGCCGGGCGCTTCCCGCACACCCACGGCGACCTGCGCCGCCGGGGGCCGGCCGCGCTCGGGCAGGTCGCCGGGGTGCACGAACCCGACCCCACGCTGACCGTCGCCGAGCACATCCAGGAACGGCTGCTGCTGCTCGGGCCGGTGCCGCGCCGCCGCCGGCAACTCGTCCCGGTCGCCGCCGTGCGGGCCCGCCGGGCCTATCGCCGCGACGCCTTCGCCGCCGCGATCGCCGGCGCCGGCTTCACCGACGCCCCGCTCGACCCCGACCGGTACGGCCGCGACCTCACCCCCGTCGAGCGGCAGGTGCTCGGGCTGGTGCTGGCCAGCCTGAGCGGCCCGAACCTGATCGTCGCCGACGACGTGGACGCCGGCGCCGACGCCCCCGAACGGGCCTGGATCTGGGCCGCCCTGGCCCGCCTCGCCGACCAGGGGTACGCCGTGGTCGCCAGCGCCCGCGCCGTCGAGCCGGGCGCGACCGCCATCGCGCACCGGATCGGTGACCCTGCGCTGCCCAGCCCCGCCCTCGTCGCCCCCCGCGCCGCCGCCGAGGCGGACCTGACCCCCGAGGTGACCGCATGAGTGTCGTTCGACTCGCGCTGTTCGAGCTGCGCCGGATGACCCGGGGCCGGCTGCCGCGCGCCGCGCTCGCCGTCCTCACCGTCATCCCGCTGCTCTACGGCGCCCTCTACCTCTACGCCTTCTGGGATCCGTACGGGAACCTCGACCGGATCCCGGTCGCCCTGGTCAACGCCGACCGGCCGGCGAAGGCGGGCGACGGCAGCGAGGTGCACGCCGGCAGGGACCTCACCGACGAACTGCTCGACCGGAAGGTCTTCGGCTGGACCGTGACCGACCAGGACGACGCCACCGACGGGCTCCGCGACGGCCGCTACCACCTGGTCTTCTCCATCCCGGCGGACTTCTCCGCCACGCTGGCGGCCAGCCCCGAGCCCGACCGGCCCGCCCGCCGGGGCGAGCTGAAGGTGGTCAACGACGACGCCACCAACTACCTTTCCGGGCTGCTCGCCCGCTCGGCCTTCAGCGAGATCCGGGCCGCCGCCGCGGAGAGCACCGCCGCGTCGTACTTCGACAAGATGCTGATCGGCTTCACCGACGCCAAGGCCGAGACCGGCCGGGCCGCCGACGGCGCCGGGAAGATCCACGACGGGCTCGGCACCTCCCAGCAGGGCGCCGGCCAGCTCGCCGACGGGCTGGGCACCGCCGAGGACGGCGCCGGCCAGCTCGCCGGCGGGCTGAACACCTCGGTGCAGGGCGCGACCAGGCTCGCCACCGGCCTGGACCAGCTCTACACCGGGGCGGCGCAGATCGCCGACGGCGCCAACCGGGCGGCAACCGAGACCCGCGCCGCCGCCAAGCAGGTCGACGCCGCGGCGGACAAATATGAGCCGCTGCTCCGCAAGAACGCCGGCGACATCCAGCGGGCCGCCACTGTGGTCGCCGAGGGCGCGCAGGCGCTCGCCGACGGCCTCGACGCGCTGCCGGCCAGGGCCGACGAGGTGGTCGGCCAGGCCGAGAAGGTGCGCGACCGGCTCGACGCGTTGGTCCAGGAGCACCCGGAACTGGCGGACGACCCGAACCTGACCGCCGCCCGCAAGGCCGCCGACCAGGCGGTCACCGCGGCCCGGGCCATGGTCTCCGCGCTCGACAAGACCGACCTCGCCGCGCTCAAGAAGCAGATGACCGAGGTCGCGCAGACCGCCCGTGAGGTGGCCGCCGCCGCGCCGCACCTGGCCGACGACGTCGCCTCCGCCCGGGCCAAGGTCGACCAGCTGGCCAGCGGGCTCACCACCCTGGCCCAGGGCAGCGCGCAACTGCGCGACGGGCTCGGCGATGCCGCGGACGGCGCCGACCAGCTCCGCGGTGGCCTCTACCGGCTCGCCACCGGCGCCCGGCAGCTCGACGGCGGCCTGGCCCAGCTCAGCACCGGCAGCAACCGGCTCGCCGACGGGCTGACCAAGCTGGAGGGCGGGGCCGGCGACCTCGCCGACGGGCTCGCCGCCGGGGAGAAGAAACTGCCCGGGTACGACGACGCGGGCAGCCGCGCCGACATCCTCGGCGACCCGGTCGGGCTGATCCGCCACTCCGACCACCCGGCCGACTCGTACGGGGTGGGCTTCGCCCCGTACTTCCTGGCCCTGGCGCTCTGGGTCGGCGCGATGATCACGTACATGCTGCTGCGGCCGGTGAACCGGCGGCACGTGATGTCCGGCGCGCCCGGCTGGCGGGTCGCGCTCGCCGGCTGGCTGCCCGCCGCGGGGATCGGGCTGGCCCAGGTCGCGGTGCTCTACACCGTGGTGACCCTGGCCCTCGGCCTCGACCCGCGGCACGGCCCGGCGACCTTCGGGCTGCTCGCGCTCACCTCGCTGGCGTTCACCGCGATCATGCAGCTGCTCGGCGTGGCGCTCGGCCCGGCCGGCCGGCTCGCCGCGCTGGCCCTGCTCATGCTCCAGCTCACCTCGTCCGGCGGCACCTACCCGGTGCAGACCTCGCCCGGCTTCTTCCAGGCCGTCCACCCGTGGCTCCCCATGACGTACGTGGTGGGCGGCCTGCGGCACTCCATCAACGGCGGGCCGGCCGGGCCGGTCGTCACCGGGGCGCTGGTGCTGCTCGCCTTCGGCCTGGGCGCCATGGCGCTCACCGTCGGCGCGACCCGCCGGTCCCGCCGGCTCACCCCGGCCAAGCTGCACCCGGAACTCACCATGTGAGGATGGGCGGGTGACGGACGGACGGACCCGCCGGCGGGAGGACACCCGGCAGCGCCTCTTCGTGGCGGCGGTGGAACTCATCGCCGAGCAGGGCTTCTCGGCCACCACGGTGGACGACATCGCGGCCCGGGCCGGGGTGGCGAAGGGGACCGTCTACTACAACTTCGAGTCGAAGACGGTCCTCTTCGAGGAGCTGCTGCGGCACGGCATCGGCCTGCTCACCGCCGACTTCCGGGCCGCCGTCGCCGGGCTGCCGCCGCGCGAGGCGCTCGCCGCGCTGGTCCGCGCCGAGCTGGGGTACATCCGTCGCTACCGGGCCTTCGCCCAGCTCCTGCTCTCGGAGATGTGGCGGACCAACCGGGAGTGGCAGCAGACCCTGCGGCTGCTGCGCGGCGAGGCGATCGAGGTGATCGCGGAGACCGTGCGCGCCGGGGTGGCCAGCGGCGACCTCCCCGCCGACCTGGACGTGCGCACGGCCAGCTCGGCGCTGTTCGGCGTCGGGCTGGTGGTGGCCGTGGACTGGCTGGTCTTCCAGCCGGACCGGCCCATCGAGGACGTGCAGGAGGCGCTGCTCGGCATCGTCCGCCGGGTCGCCCAGACGTGACACCGCAGCGGTAAATCGTTTGAGCGGCCAGGCCGGCCGGGTGAGGCTGGGGATACCGCCCCCACCGACCCGAGTCCGGAGGACTGTCCATGCGCCTGCTCCGCGACCTCTGGGCCACCGCGCCGCGTCGAATGGCGGTCGTCCTGCTGCTGATCGTGCTCGGCGCCGGCGGCCAGGCCGCCGCCTCGGCGCTGGCCGGGCCGGTGCTCGTCCACCGCTCGTTCGGCTGGTTCACCGCGCTGGCGGTGGCGCTGGTCGCCGCCGTGGTCACCGACCTGCTCATCGGGCTGCTGATGGCCGGCCTCACGGCCGACTGGTCCGCCGACGTCCGCCGCCGGCTCTGCCGGGTCGCGCTCGGGCAGGACCTGCCCACCCTGGAGACCACCCCGGTCGGCGAGTTGCTCGACCGGATCGACAACGACGTCTACCAGGTCGCCGCCGAGATGCGGAACACCGGCGTACGGCTCGTCCAGGGGGTCGCCGTCTGCCTGCTCGCCACGATCAGCGCGCTGGTCGTCTGGTGGCCGGCCGGCATCGGGATGATCCTGCTCACCGCGCTGCTCGGCGTGGCGCTGCGCCGCCCGACCGCCCGGATCGCCCCGGCCCGGATGGTCGAGGAGGAGGCCTGGTCCGACCTGGCCGCCGTGATGGAGGAGGCGGTGCACGGCCAGGACGACGTGCGCACCAGCCTGGCCCGGCCGTACGTGCTGCGCCTCTACGCCCGCCGGGCCGCCGAGGTGATCGCCCGGGGCGGCCGGGTCTTCCGGCTGTCCGCCCGGGTCACCGCACTGGCCGCCGGCGGCGTCCGGGTCGGCATCGCCGCCGTGGTCCTGGCCGGCGCCTGGGCGCTCGCCACCGGCCGGGTGGACGCCGCCCGGCTCACCGCGATCTGGCTGCTCGCCCTCGCCTTCGGCGCGACCGTCGAGCACATCGCCCGCTGGGTGCCGCACCTGCAACAGGCGCTCGGCGCGTGGGCGCGGGTGCAGTTGCTGGCCGACTCCCGGCAGGAGCCCACCGGCGGCGCCGTCCCGATCGACGGGGACCTGACCGTCCGCGGGCTCACCTTCCGCTACCCGGCCACCGGCGACGAGCGCGGGCCGGCGTTGCGTGATGTCACGCTCACCTTCGCCCGCGGCCGGTCCTACGCCCTGGTCGGCCGGACCGGATCCGGCAAGTCGACGCTGGCCAAGGTGCTCACCCGGGCCGTGGACGTGCCATCCCGCACCGTCTTCCTGGGCGACACCGACCTGGTCGACCTCGACGTCGAGGCGCTGCGCCGGTGGATCGCCGTGGTGCCCCAGCGCACCGAGATCCTCGCCGGCACCCTCGCCGAGAACGTCGCGCTCTTCGACCCGGACCTGCTCGACGACGCCACCCGGGCGCTGGCGGAGCTGGGGCTGGCCGGCTGGATCGCCGAACTCCCCGACGGCGTGCACACCCGGCTCGGCGAGGGCGGGCACGTGCTCTCCGCCGGGCAGGAGCAACTCGTCGCGTTCGCCCGGATCCTGGTCCGTGACCCCCACGTGGTGATCCTCGACGAGGCCACCGCCCGGCTCGACCCGGTCACCGAGAACCGGGTACGCCAGGCCACCGAACGGCTGCTCACCGACCGGATCGGCATCGTCATCGCACACCGGCTCTCCTCGGTGCGCCGCTGCGACGAGGTCGTCGTGATGGCCGACGGCGCGGTGCTGGAGGCCGGCCCGCTGCGCGAGTCGGCCCGCTTCGCCGAGCTGCTCGCCACCAGCCACGCCAGCGCCTACGCGGGCGCCGGCGCCCGCCGCGGCGGGGTGGACCTGCTGGACGACCCCGACGGGTGGCCCGACGAGCCGGCCGCACCGGCCGAGCCGGCCACCGTGCCGCGCCAGGTCGCGGTGCCGCGCGCCGACCCGCCGCCGCTGCCCGCCCCACCGCCCGCGCGGACCCTGCGGGAGATCCTCCGCCTCGGCACCAACGACCCGCGGTACGGGCTGGTCTCCGTCAGCCTGTTCATCGTGATGACCCTGCTCGGGCTGGACGGCTCGGTGCTGCCCTGGCTCTGGGCCGAGGTGGTCGGCGGGGGCGACCCGTGGCTGCCGGCGCTGGGCATCGTCGCCGCGCTGCTGCTGGTGCTGCCGCTGCCGTACCTGACCAACCTCTGGTTCCCGCAGTGGTGGATCCGGCAGATGCTGCGGATCAGCGCACGGCTGGTGCACGGGCAGACCGGGGCGCGCCGGGTCAGCGGGCACACCCCGGCCGAGGTGGTGGCCCAGGGCGGCGACACCGACCGGGTGGTGCAGCTCGCCGACAACCTGATGGACCAGTTCATCTCGCTGGCCATCGTGATCACCATGACCCTGGTGACCGGCAGCGTCGTACCGGCGCTGTTCTTCGTCGGGACGATGGTGGTCTCCGGGCTGGCGGCGACCCTGTTCGGGCCGCGGCTGGAGCGCACCGCCGGCGGCACCGTCAAGGCCCGCGCCGCCTTCGCCACCGCCTTGGTCTCCTCCCTCTCCGCCGCCCGTACGGTGAAGCTCGCCGGCGCCACCCGCCCGGTGCTGGACCACCTCGCGAAGCTGGACACGGTGCGCAGCGACCGGCAGCGCCGGGAGATCGCCATGCAGGTGTGGGCCCGGTCCACCCCGTCGATCGCCAGCGGGCTGCTGCCGATCGGGGCCTGGGCGCTCTACCTGGCCGGCGGGCTCTCCGCCGGGGCCACCCTGGTCGCGGTCTCCACCCTCGGCGCGGCCCGCTGGTTCGCCTGGACCACCGCGTCGCTGGTCTCGCACTACCCGTCGGCCCGGGTGTGGACCAGGCGGACCGTGGCGATGGCCGGGGTGGCCACCTACTCGGCGACGGTGCCCGGGCTGGACCTGGCCGCCGGCACCGCCCCGGCGCCGGAACCCCCGCCCCGGCACCCGCTGCGCCGGCTGGAGCTGACCGGCTTCGGCGCGCTGCACTCCGACGGCACCCTCGCCGTCCGCGACGTCGACCTGACGGTCGACCGTGGGCAGCTGGTGCTGGTGGTAGGGCCGGTCGGCGCGGGAAAGTCGTCGCTGCTGCGGGCCCTCGCCGGAATCGTGCACCACACCGGCACGCTGCGCTGGAACGACGAGCCGGTCACCGAGCCGGAGCTGTTCCTCCGCCCCAACCAGGTCGGGTACGTCGGACAGCTGCCCCGGGTGCTCTCCGGCACGGTGGCCGACAACATCGCGCTCGGGCACCAGGTGGACGCCGCCGACGCGGTGTCGACCGCCCAGCTCGACCACGACCTGGCGGCCGCCGGGGGCGGGCTCGGGCTGCTCATCGGGCACAAGGGCACCCGGCTCTCCGGCGGGCAGCTCCAGCGGCTGGCGCTGGCCCGGGCGCTCGCGCCGCGTACCGAACTGCTGGTCGCGGACGACGTCTCGTCCGCGCTGGACGTGACGACGGAGCTGGCGCTCTGGGCGGCGCTGCGCGAGCACGGGGTGACGGTGGTCGGCTCGACCGCGAAGCGGGCGGCGCTGGTGCGCGCGGACCATGTGGTGGTGCTGGTCGACGGCACGGTGGCGGCTCAGGGGCCGTGGCACGACCTGGAATCCCGCTGGGGCCACCTGGCGGGCTGACCGTTCTCCCGCCCAGTCCGGGCCGCACCCCGTCGCGGTCCGGCTCCGCCATTCCGGCCCGGCTCGCCTGACGCACCCCTTCCGCCCGGGCCCCCGCGTCTCGGGCTGGCCCCGGTGATCATGAAGTTAGCGGCGACAAATCGGGCGGATCGTGCCGCTAACTTCATGATCAACGCGGGCCAGGCGAGCGGGCGGGCCGCGGGCGGAGGGCGGCGGATGGGTTAGAAGGCGCGGGTGTACTGGTTGGGCCAGGTGGGGGTGGGGGTGAGTTTGGCGGCGGCGCGGTGGGGCCAGTAGGGGTCGCGGAGGAGTTCGCGGCCGAGGAGGACCAGGTCGGCCTCGCCGTCGGCGACGATCTGCTCGGCCTGCTCGGGCTCGACGATCAGGCCGACGGCGCCGGTCAGCACGCCCGCGTCGCGGCGGATCCGGGCGGCGAGGGGCACCTGGTAGCCGGGGCCGATCGGGATGCTCGCTGCGGCGGAGGCGCCGCCGGAGGAGGTGTCCACCAGGTCCACGCCGGCGGCGGCCAGTTCGCCGGCGAGCACCACGCTGTCCTCGATGGTCCAGCCGCCGTCCACCCAGTCGGTGGCGGAGATCCGGGTGAGCACCGGAACGGCCTCGCCGACCGCGGCGCGGACCGCCCGGGCCACCTCCAGGGTCAGGCGCATGCGGCCGGCCCGGTCGCCGCCGTAGCCGTCGGTCCGGTGGTTGGTGAGCGGGGAGAGGAACTCGTGCAGCAGGTAGCCGTGCGCGGCGTGGATCTCCACGGCGGCGAAGCCGGCGTCGAGCGCCCGCCGGGCGGCGGTGGCGAACGCCTCGACCACCGCGGCGATGCCGGCCTCGTCCAGCGCGGCCGGCGTGCGGTAGTCCGGCAGGAACGGCTCGGCGCCGGGGCCGACGGGGGTCCAGCCGCCCTCGGTGTCCGGCACGCCGCCCCGGTGCCCGGCCCACGGCCGGTACGTCGACGCCTTGAACCCGGCGTGCGCGAGCTGCACGGCCGGCACCGACCCCTGGGCGGCGATGAACGCGGTGATCGGTCGCCACGCCTCGACGTGCGCGTCGGACCAGAGGCCGGTGTCCTGCGGGCTGATCCGCCCCTCGGGCACCACGGCGGTCGCCTCGGTGATGATCAGTCCGGCGCCGCCGACCGCGCGGGAGCCGAGGTGGACGCGGTGCCAGTCGGTGGGCAGGCCGTCCGGGCCGGCGCTGTACTGGCACATCGGGGCGAGCGCCACCCGGTTGGGCAGGGTGACGCCGCGCAGGGTGAGCGGGGTGAACAGGGCACTCATGTGGTCATCCTTCAACGCGGCGGGGGGAGGGCCGAAGCCCTCCCCCCGGGAAACGATCTGCTCAGGCGGCTACCGGGGTGAGCCGGCCGCTCTCCGGAGCCTCGACAGCGTCGACCAGGTCGCGCCTGCCGGCCGAGTCGTACGCGGTCCGGTCGAGGGTGCCCTCGCGGGCGGCCACGACGGTCGGCACCAGGGCCTGGCCGGCCACGTTGGTGGCGGTGCGGATCATGTCGAGGATCGGGTCGATGGCCAGCAGCAGGCCGGCGCCGGCCAGCGGCAGGCCGAGCGTGCTCAGGGTCAGGGTCAGCATGACGATGGCGCCGGTCAGGCCGGCCGTGGCGGCCGAGCCGACCACCGACACGAAGGCGATTAGCAGGTAGTCGGTGACGCCCAGGTGCACCCCGAAGACCTGCGCCACGAAGATCGCGGCGAGGGCCGGGTAGATGGCGGCGCAGCCGTCCATCTTCGTGGTGGCGCCGAACGGCACGGCGAAGGAGGCGTACTCGCGGGGGACGCCGAGACGCTCGACGGAGCGCTGGGTCACCGGCATGGTGCCCACCGAGGAGCGGGAGACGAAGGCCAGCTCGATGGCGGGCCAGGCGCCGGCGAAGAAGCGCAGCGGGTTGAGCCGGCCGGCGGCCACCAGCACCAGCGGGTAGACCACGAACAGCACGATGGCGCAGCCGACGTAGACGGCCGTGGTGAACTTCGCGAGCGGGGCCAGCAGGTCCCAGCCGTACGAGGCGACGGCGTTGCCGATCAGGCCGAGGGTGCCGATCGGGGCGAGCCGGATGACCCACCAGAGCGCCTTCTGCACGATGGCCAGCACCGAGCGGTTGAGGGTCACGAACGGCTCGGCGGCCTCGCCGATGAGCAGCGCGGCGGCGCCGACCACCAGGGCGAGGAAGACGATCTGGAGGACGTTGCCCTCGACGAACGCGCCGACCGGGTTGGTCGGCACGATGCCGGTGAGGAAGTCGGTCCAGGAGCCGGTCTTCTTGGGCGCGGTGGCGCCGGCCAGGTCGAGGGTGACGCCCTTGCCCGGGTTGGTGAGCAGGCCGAGGCCGATGCCGATGCTCACCGCGATCAGCGCGGTGATGCCGAACCAGAGCAGCGTCTTGAGCGCCAGCCGGGCGGCGTTGGCCACGCCGCGCAGGCTGACCACGCTGACCACGATGGCGGTGAAGACCAGCGGCGGCACGGCCAGCTTGAGCAGCTGGACGAAGAGGCCGCCGACGGTGTCGAGGGTGCTGGTCAGCCAGGCGAGGTCGTTGGCGCGGGCGAGGAAGCCGAGCGCCACGCCGAGGACGAGGCCGAGCAGGATCTGCACGGAAAAGGGGATCTTGCGCAGGGCGGAAGCCATGGGGATCTGTCCAAGGTCTGGTGGTGGGTGAACGGGGCAGCGTCAGGAGAGCGGCTGCGCCGGACAGATGCCGCTGGCCTGCAGTCGGAGGTCGACATACAGGCGCACGGTGAGGTGCCAGACGTTGGTCATCGCCCGCGAACGCTACTCCCGGCCGGCGCCGAGGTGGAAGGAGCGATAGGCGTGACGATCCTTACAGGTCCGGTTCACGCCCCGGCGATCCGTTCGTCACGATCGGGCGCCGTTGCCCCAGTCCCAGCACCCCGGCGGTGACCAGCCCCCAGCCGGCCGCCACGGCGAGCAGCAGCCGTTCCAGCACCCCGACCAGGCCGCCGCGGCCGGCCAGCAGCATGGCCAGCCCGACCGCCCCGGACAGCGGCAGCGCCAGGGAAGCGCCCACCGCGGCCACCCGGCGCAGGGCCCGCCCCGCCGCCGGGGCGAGCACCACCGCCAGCATGGCGAAGACCACGGCGGCGGTGGCCGCGATGCTCGCGCCGCCGTGCACCAGGTCGGCCACCGTGGCGGCCTCGAACGGCGGCAGCGGGCAGCCGGTGGAGCAGGTCACCGCCCCGGAGAGCGCCGTGCCGGCGGCGCCCGCCACGAGCAGCGCGGCCGCGGCCCGCAGCGCCGGGGGCAGCGCCGCGGCGAGCAGCAGCAGCGCCGCAGCCAGGGCGAAGACCCCGATCCGGTACGCCCCGGCGTACCCGCTGGCGGTGACGCCGGCCTCGCTGACGTACCCGGTCAGGCCCGGACCCGGACCGGCGACCACGGCGACGGTCACGGCGACCACCCCGGCCACGGTGCACCCGGCGGCGGCGGACGCGGCGGCGGCCCGCAGGACGCCGGCGTCAGCCACGCCCGTGCGGCGTGGTCCAGCCCGACAGGTCCGGACCGAGCGGCACGATCCGGGTCGGGTTGATCATCTCGTGGGTGGCGTAGTAGTGCCGCTTGATGTGGTCGAAGTCGACCGTCTCGCCGAAGCCCGGCGTCTGGAACAGATCCCGGGCGTACGCCCAGAGCACCGGCATCTCGGTGAGCTTCTGCCGGTTGCACTTGAAGTGCCCGTGGTACGCCACGTCGAAGCGGACCAGCGTGGTGAAGAGCCGCACGTCGGCCTCGGTGATCCGATCGCCCATCAGGTAGCGCCGCCCGGACAGCCGCTCCGACAGCGCGTCCAGCCGAGCGAACAGCGCCGTGTACGCCTCGTCGTAGGCCTCCTGCGAGGTGGCGAAGCCGCACCGGTAGACGCCGTTGTTGACGTCCCGGTGGATCTCCGCCATCAGCGCATCCAGTTCCGGGCGCAGCTCGACCGGGTAGAGATCGGGCGCCCCCGGCCTGTGGAACCGCCGCCACTCGGTGGCGAAGTCGAGGGTGAGCTGCGGGTAGTCGTTGGTGACCACCCGGCCGGTGAGGGTGTCGACCAGGGCCGGCACGGTCACCCGGCCGGTGTAGTCGGGGTCGGTGGCCAGGTAAGCGTCGCTCAGGTACCCGATGCCCAGCACCGGGTCGAAGCCGTCCTGGTCGAGGCTGAACCGCCAGCCCCGCTCGTCGCGGATCGGGTCGACCGTGCCCAGCGAGATCACCTCGTCCAGCCCGAGCAGGCCGCGCACGATCCGGGCCCGGTGGGCCCACGGGCAGGCCCGGCACCAGATCAGCCGGTAGCGGCCCGCCTCCAGCGGCCAGCGGTCCTGGTCGTCGGGTCCGCCGCCCTCCGGGGAGGTCGAGTGCGGGGTGACCCGACCGGTGAACCGGTTGGGCTGGCGGACGAACGCCCCGCCGCCGGCGGTCTCTGCGCTGAACTGGGCCCGGGCCATGCGGCCAACCTATCCGTTCCGGGCGTGGATATCCTGGCGCCGGGCGTCCCCGTGACCCGGCGGGCGACCCGCCACCCCTCGCCCACCCCCGAAGGACTGAGCGCCGATGACCGTCGCATACCTCGTGGCCGGTGTCCGCACCCCGATCGGCCGGTACGCCGGCGCCCTCGCCGGGGTGCGCCCGGACGACCTGGCCGCGCACGTGATCCGGGAGTTGGTCGCCCGCCACCCCTCGGTGGACTGGGCCCGCACCGACGACGTGATCCTGGGCTGCGCCAACCAGGCCGGCGAGGACAACCGCAACGTGGCCCGGATGGCGGCGCTGCTCGGCGGGCTGCCCGAGGAGGTGCCCGGCAGCACGGTCAACCGGCTCTGCGGCTCCGGCCTGGACGCCCTCGCCACCGCCGCCCGGGCCGTCGTGGCCGGGGAGGCCGACCTCCTGGTCGCCGGCGGGGTGGAGAGCATGAGCCGGGCGCCCTTCGTGATGCCGAAGGCCACCACCGCGTTCGCCCGCACCGCCGAGGTGTACGACACCACCATCGGCTGGCGGTTGGTGAACCCGCTGATGAAGAAGCAGTGGGGCATCGACTCGATGCCGGAGACGGCGGAGAACGTCGCCGCGGACTTCGGCGTCGACCGCGCCGCGCAGGACGAGTTCGCGTTCCGCTCCCAGCAGCGCGCCGCCAAGGCGCAGGCCGACGGCCGGCTGGCCGAGGAGATCGTGCCGGTGACCGTGCCGGCCGGCAAGCGGGAGACGAAGCTGGTCGAGGCCGACGAGCACCCCCGGGAGACCTCGCTTACGAAGCTCGCCGCCCTGCCCACCCCGTTCCGCGAGGGCGGCACGGTGACCGCCGGCAACTCCTCCGGCGTCAACGACGGCGCGGTGGCCCTGCTGGTCGCCTCCGCGGCGGCCGTCGAGCGGTACGGCCTCACCCCGCTGGCCCGGGTGACCGGGGCGGCGGCGGCCGGCGTGCCGCCGCGGATCATGGGCATCGGGCCGGTGCCGGCCACCCGCAAGCTGCTCGACCGGCAGGGCCTGGGCCTGGCCGACCTCGACGTGATCGAGCTGAACGAGGCGTTCGCCGCCCAGTCGGTGGCGGTGCTGCGCGAGCTGGGGCTGCCCGAGGACGCCGAGCACGTCAACCCGAACGGCGGGGCCATCGCGCTCGGCCACCCGCTCGGTGCCAGCGGCGCCCGGCTGGCCCTCACCGCCGCGCTGGAGCTGCGCCGGCGGGGCGGGCGGCGGGCCCTGGCGACCATGTGCATCGGCGTCGGGCAGGGCATCTCGCTGCTGCTGGAGTCGGCGGCCTGACGGCGCGGGCCGGCCCCGCACCGTCGACAGTGGATCTCCCGTTCGCGGGTGTGCGCGCATAGAGTGGTGTGGACCACACGACTCATGCGGGCCGCCCGCGTCCGGGCTCCCCGCGGACAGCGGCGACGACCTGGGGGACCGAGCGATGCAGACGCCGGACGGAATTCCCGCCGAGATCGACCTGAGCCGGCCGAGCGCGGCCCGGGTCTACGACTACTTCCTCGGCGGCGCGCACAACTTCGAGATCGACCGGCAGCTCGCCGAGCAGATCGCCACCATGACGCCGAACCTGGCGGCCACCATGCGCTCGGGGCGGGAGTTCCTGCGCCGGGCCGTCCGGGTGCTGCTCGACGCCGGCATCGACCAGTTCCTCGACATCGGCTCGGGGATTCCCACGGTCGGCAACGTGCACGAGGTCGCCCAGGCGGCCAACCCCGAGGCCCGGATCGTCTACGTCGACATTGACCCGGTCGCCGTGGCGCACAGCCGGGAACTGCTCGCCGGCAACGACCGGGCCACCGCGATCCTGGCCGACCTGCGGGAGCCGAAGCTGATCCTGGACCAGGCCCGGGCGAGCGGCCTGATCGACTTCGACCGCCCGCTCGGCATCCTGCTCGCCGGGGTGGTGCACTTCATCCCCGACGACGACCGGCCGGGCGACATCCTGGCCACTCTGCGGGCCGCCGCGGCACCCGGCAGCTTCCTGGTCATCTCGCACTCGACCTTCGAGGACCAGCCGCAGGAGATGCTTGACGCGCAGCGGCTGTCGGCGCGCACCGCCACCGAGATCACGCTGCGCTCGCGGGCCGAGATCGCCGGCTACTTCGGTGACTGGACGGTGCTCGAACCGGGGGTCGTGCACATGCCGCTCTGGCGGCCCGACGCGCCGTCCGACGTGGACGAGCACCCCGAGCGGTTCGGGGCGTTCGGCGGTGTCGCCCGGTACGACCGCGCCGACGGCTGAGCCGACATGCGCGCCCCGGACCCCGACGGGGGCGACTTCAGCCGGCCGGGCGCCGCGGCGTACGCCGCCGAGTGGGCCCGGGCGGTGCGGCGCATCGGGTTCGTGCCGCTGAGCGCGGCCGAGACCGAGCGGTTGCTGCTGGCGCACACCGTCCGGCTCGGTCGGGCCCTGCTCGCCCCGACGTTCTCCGCCCAGCCCGCGGAGGACGTCGGGCGGGCCCTGGTCGAGGCGCACCTCACCGAGCCCGGGGTGCTCGACTGGTCGGTGCAGGCGCTCGGCGACCGCTTCCTGACCTGGGTGCTGCCCGCCCGGGTGGAGCTGCCCGAGGTGCGGGAGCGGATCGCCGCCATGCAGGGCGCGTTCGCCGCCGGCTTCGGCCGGGCGCTGCGCGACCGGGTGTTCAGCCAGCAGGAGCGGATCGCCCGCTCGGCCTGGCAGGCCCGGGACGCGGTGGAGCAGGCGCTGCGGGACAGCGAGGCACGGTTCCGCGCGGTCTTCACCGGGGCGGCGATCGGCATCGGCATCGCCGGGGTGGACGGGCGGATCATCGAGGTCAACCAGTCCTTCGCGGACATGCTCGGCTACACCGTCGCCGAGCTGCGGGAGCTCACCGTGGACGGGCTGTTCCACGCCGACGACGCCGCCGGCATGTGGGAGCTGTACCAGGAGCTGGTCGAGGGCAAGCGGGACGGTGCCCGGGTGGAGAAGCGCTACCACCGCAAGGACGGCAGCGTGGTCTGGACCGACCTCGCCGTCTCGCTGATCCGCCACGACGACGGCCGCCCCCGGTTCACCGTGGCGATGATCGAGGACATCACCGAGCGGTACCAGCTCCAGCAGCGGCTGCGCTTCCAGGCGCTGCACGACCCGCTCACCGGCCTGCCCAACCGGACGCTCTTCTTCGACACGCTCGGCCACCTCTTCGACACCGCCGAGCCGGAGCAGCGGGTCGGGCTCTGCTTCATCGACCTGGACGGCTTCAAGGCGATCAACGACAGCCTCGGCCACGACCTGGGCGACCGGCTGCTCAAGGTGATCGCCCGGCGGCTGGCCGACTGCGTGTCCGGCCGCGGCCACCTGGTGGCCCGGATGGGCGGCGACGAGTTCGTCATCCTGGTCGACTCCGACGGCGGCCTCGACGACGCGGTCGAGGTGGCCGAGCTGGCCCTGGCCGCGGTCTCCGCCCCGGTGCACGTCGGCGACCAGCAGCTCGCCGTCTCGGCGAGCATCGGCATCGTGGAGTGCCCGGCCGCCGAGACCAGCGTCTCCGACCTCATGAAGGCCGCCGACACCACGCTCTACTGGGCCAAGGCCGAGGGACGGGGCCGCTGGGCGGTCTACGACCCGGAGCGCAGCGCCGCCGACATCGCCCGCTCGGCGCTGGCCGCCAACCTGCCCGCCGCGCTGGACCGGGGCGAGTTCGTGCTGCACTACCAGCCGATCGTCTCGCTGCTCGACGGCTCGATGGTGGCGGTGGAGGCGCTGGTCCGCTGGCAGCACCCCGAGCTGGGGCTGATCGGCCCGGACCGGTTCATCGGGCTGGCCGAGGAGACCGGCCTGATCGTCCGGCTCGGCGCCTGGGTGCTCCGGCAGGCGTGCCGGGACGCCGAGAGCTGGCGGCGGGCGTACCCGGAGGCGCGGCTGATGGTCAACGTCAACCTGGCCGCCCGGCAGGCCGACGACCCGGCCATCGTGGAGACCGTCGCCGAGGCGTTGCAGCGCACCGGGCTCCCCGCCGAGCTGCTGCAACTGGAGCTGACCGAGAGCGCCGTGATGGGCACCGCCGGGGAGCCGCTGCGCGCCCTGCATCAGCTCGCCGACCTCGGCATCCGGCTGGCCATCGACGACTTCGGCACCGGCTACTCGAACCTGGCGTACCTGCGGCGGCTGCCCATCCACTGCCTGAAGCTGGCCGGCCCGTTCGTCGAGGGGATCCGGGCCGACGGCGCGGACCTGGTCGCCGACCACCGCGACGAGCGGATCGTGGACGCGCTGGTCCGGCTGGCCCACGCGCTGGAGCTGTGGGTGACCGCCGAGGCGGTGGAGACCGAGGAACAGGCCGAGCGGCTGCGGTCGCTGCGCTGCGACACCGGGCAGGGCCGCTGGTTCGGCCCTCCGGTGCCCGCGGCCGATATCCGCCGCCGGCTGGAGGGTAAGGAAGGGGCCCAGGGGACCCGCTCGCGCCTTCCGGAGCAGCGCGCGGGCCAGGCGCAGGCCCGGGAGGAGACGCGGTGAGCCTCGGCGATTCGCAGGCGGTGGTGTCGGTGGTGGCCGCGCTGGCCATCGTGGCGGGCCTGGCCGGGGTGGTGGTGCCCGGGCTGCCGGCGCTGCCGCTCTGCTGGGGCGGGGTGCTGGTGTGGACGCTGTTCGGCGACGCCGGTCCGGGCCGCTGGGCGGTGCTGGCCGCCGCCACCGTGGTCGCCGTGGGCGGCGGCGTGGTCAAGTACCTCTGGCCGGGGCGGAACCTGAAACGGACCGGGGTGCCCACCTCGTCGCTGCTGGCCGGCGGGCTGCTCGGCCTGGTCGGCTTCTTCGTCATCCCGGTGGTCGGCCTGCCGATCGGCTTCGTGGGCGGGATCTGGGGTGCGGAACGGCTGCGGCTGGGCAGCAACCAGCTCGCCTGGCCGGCCACCGTGCAGGCGCTCAAGGCGGCCGGGCTGTCCATGCTGGTCGAGTTCCTGGCCGGGCTGGTCATCGCCGTGCTCTGGGTGGCCGGGCTCCTGTTCGCCTGACCGGATCGGGGCAGCGTCCCGCCACTTCCGCCGGTTAGGGTCGCCTCGTGCGGATCACCGTTCTCGGTGGGCTCGGCGCCTGGCCCACCGCCGAGCAGTCGTGCTCCGGCTTCCTGGTCGAACACGCGGGCTTCCGGCTGCTGGTCGACCCCGGATACGCGACCCTGCAACCGCTGCTGGCACGCGTCCCCGCGGCGCAGGTCGACGCGGTCTACGTCAGCCACGGCCACCCGGATCACTGCGCCGACCTGCAACCGCTGCTGCGGGCCCGGGTGCTCGCCGACCGGGCCGGCCCGCCGCTGCCCGTGTACGCGCCCGCCGGGGCTCTGGACCGCCTGCTCGCCATCGACGAGCCGGGCCTGGTCGACGGGGCATACCGGTTGGCGGCTCTCGCGCCGGGAGAGCCGTTCGATCTCGGGCCGTTCCGGGTGGACACCTGGTCGTTGCCGCACTGGGTGCCCAACGTCGGCGCCCGGTTCACCGGCCGGGACGCGGTGCTCGCCTACACCGGGGACACCGGAACCAGCCCGGACCTCGTCGAGCTGGCCCGGGACGCCGACCTGCTGATCGCCGAGGCGACGTATCCGGCGGAGATCCCGGACCGGCACGTCGGCAACCTGTCCAGCGCCGCCGAGGTGGGCCGGTACGCGGCCGCGGCCGGGGCGCGCCGGGTGCTGCTCACCCATCTGTGGCCCGGGACCGACCCGGCGGAGGCCGTCGCGGCGGCGCGACGCGGGTACGCCGGGCCGGTGGACGTGGCCGTGCCGGGCCTGGTGCACATGGTCGGGGGGTAGGAGGCGACGGCGCGGGCGTCCGGGGGTACGGCGAACCGCCGTACTTCAGTGAGAGAGAGGTGGACGCCGCGCGCCGTCGCGGACCGGGCGTTGCCGAGCGCCCGGCGGTGGCCCGTCGCGATCGGGCCTGGTCACGGGCTCAAGGATGCCCCGGAACGGGTTCGCGCGGCAACGCAATTAGCCGTGCCGGCCGTGAGATTCCCACGCCTGCCGTATTGACCGCCTTGATCGACGGGATCACACTTTGCCCACTCGCACCGGGGAATCCACCTCGAGGAGGTGTGCAGTGGCCACGACGCCCGCGCCGACCGCCGAACAACCCATGGACGACGACGCCCGACGGCTCGCCGAACTCGGCTACAAACAGGAGCTGCACCGCAAGTGGAGCGGCTTCTCCAACTTCGCCATCTCGTTCTCGATCATCTCGATCCTGGCCGGCTGCTTCACCACCTTCGGCCAGGCGTGGAACAACGGCGGTCCGGTCGCCATCTCCTGGGGCTGGCCGCTGATCTCGCTGTTCATCCTGATCATCGGCTTCTGCATGGCCGAGCTGGTCTCGGCCTACCCGACCGCCGGCGGGATCTACTGGTGGGCCGCCACCATGGGACGGCCCGTGCACGGCTGGTTCACCGGCTGGCTCAACCTGATCGGCCTGGTCGCGGTGACCGCCTCGGTCGACTACGGCTGCGCCACATTCCTCAACCTCACCCTGTCCGCGCTGTTCGACGGCTGGGCCGGCACGGCGCACCAGACCTTCGGGCTGTTCGTGGTGATCCTCGCCCTGCACGGGCTCATCAACATCTACGGGCACCGGATCATCGACGTACTCCAGAACGTCTCGGTCTGGTGGCACGTGGCCGGCGCGGCCGCGGTGGTGCTCATCCTGCTCCTGGTCCCGGACGACCACCAGAGCTTCAAGTTCGTCTTCACCGAGCGGTTCAACAACTCCGGCTTCGGCGACGGCGACACCGGCGGGCTCACCTTCTGGTTCTACGTGCTGCCGCTGGGCTTCCTGCTCACCCAGTACACGATCACCGGCTTCGACGCCTGCGCGCACGTCTCCGAGGAGACGCGGGGGGCATCGAAGGCCGCCGCCCAGGGCCTCTGGCGGTCGATCTTCTATTCCGCCGTGGGCGGCTGGATCCTGCTGCTCGCCTTCCTCTTCGCGGCGACCGACGTGGACGCGATCAACGAGGCCGGCGGCTTCTCCGGGGCGATCTTCGAGTCCGCGCTGACCCCGTTCTTCTTCAAGGCCGTCATCATCATCTCCACCATCGGCCAGTTCTTCTGCGGGATGAGCTGCGTGACCTCGATGTCCCGGATGGCGTACGCGTTCAGCCGGGACCGCGCGGTGCCGGGCTGGCGGCTCTGGTCCCGGGTGAACCGCAACGGCACCCCGGTCAACGCGATCATCGCGGCCACCCTGGCCGGGCTGGTGCTCACCCTGCCTGCGCTCTACCAGAAGGCCGGCGTGCCGGTCGCCTTCTACGCGGTGGTCTCGGTCGCGGTGATCGGGCTGTACCTGTCCTTCCTCATACCGATCTTCCTGCGGCTGCGGATGGGGGACCGGTTCGTCCCGGGCCCGTGGACCCTGGGCCGGCGGTACAAGCTGCTCGGCTGGATCGCGGTGATCGAGATCGCGATCATCTCCGTCTACTTCGTGCTGCCGATCGTGCCGGCCGGCGTGCCCGGCAACGCGGAGTTCAGCTGGACGGCCGTCAACTACGCCCCGCTCGCCATCGGCGGGGTGCTGCTGGGCGTGGCGATCTGGTGGTACGCCTCGGCCCGGAAGTGGTTCACCGGCCCCCGCCGTACCGTCGAGGTGCCGGCGCAGCGTTCCACCGTGGACCCCGCGCCGGCCGACGGCCCGGCCTGACCCGCTCCCTCGTCGGCGCCGGGTCAGCCGGCGCCGACGAGGGGCTCGGCTGCCGTCGTGGACCGGAACGGCTGCGGGTCACCGCCGCCGAGTAGCAAGGGAGTGGAAGCGACCATGACCGCCGTGACAGCTCGTCTGGACCTGGCCATCTTCGACGCCGCGGACATCCACCGGGTCGGTACGTTCTACGCCGGGCTCACCCGTTGGGATGTCGTCCGTCGGGACCCCGACCGGTTCGGCCTCCGGACGCCCGACGGTCAGGAGATCGAATTCCAACGCGCACCCGACCATGTCCCGCCGCGGTGGCCCGGGCAGGCGCACCCGCAGCAGTTCCACCTCGATCTGCAGACCGAAGATCCCCGGGCGGAGGCCGAGCGGGCGGTCGGCCTCGGCGCCACCCACCTGGCCGACGGACCGACCTGGATCACCCTGGCCGACCCGGCCGGCCACCCGTTCGACCTCTGCCAGGCGGACGGCGTGGGGCCGGTGATGCGGCTCTTCGCGGTGACGATCGACGCGCCCGACGCATCAGCCCTGGCCCGCTTCTACGCCGACCTCGCCGGCATGGAGGTCACCTACGACGGCCCCGAGGGCGCCCTCGTCGTCGGTGACGGCAGGAGCCTGATGTTCCAGCAGGTCGGCGACCACAACCCGCCCCGCTGGCCGGATCCCGCGCACCCGCAGCAGGCCCACCTTGACCTCCTCGTCGACGACCTCGACACCGGTGAGGCCCGGGTGGTGGAGCTGGGCGGCCGCCGGCTGGACGCCGGCGGTGAGCGCTTCAGGGTCTTCACCGACCCGGCCGGCCACCCGTTCTGCCTCGTCCGCTAGCGCATCCGGACGAGGAGCCCGTCATGCCGTCGACGACGTTCCTGCGGGAGCGCCTGCTCCGGGCCGGGATACGCGATGTCGTCACGGTGGAGCCGGCGGCGGGTGGGGTCGCGGCCCTCGCGGGCATAGCCGCCCGCCGGGACGCGCCATCGGTGTTCGTCAAGGCGTTGGCCGACACGCCGGCCGACGACGTCTTCGTCGCGGAGGCCGAGGGGCTGGCCGCCCTGCGCGAGCTCGGCGGTGTGGCGACACCCGAGGTGATCCTGGCGGACCGGGAACTGCTGGTGTTGTCGGTGCTGCGACCGAGGCCGCGCAGCGAGACCTTCTGGGAGCAGTTCGCGCACGCGCTCGCCCGCCTGCACATGACCACGACCCATCTCCGCTTCGGATGGCACCGCGACAACTGGCTGGGCCGCCGCCGGCAGATCAATACCTGGAACGACGACGGCTTTGCGTTCTTCGCGCAGCACCGGTTGCTTCGGTGGCTCGGGCAGCCCCGCGTCGAGGCGGCACTCGACTCCGGAGACCGGGCGGCGCTGGAGCGGCTGTGTCAACGGCTGCCCGACCTGCTGCCGGACCGGCCGGCATGCCTGACCCACGGCGACCTGTGGGCACAGAACATCCTGGCCACGCCGGACGGCCAGCCAGCGGTGATCGACCCGGCCGTGTCCTACCTGTGGGCCGAGGTCGACCTCGCCCATGTGTGGTCCACCGCGCCCCCGCCCGAGGCGCGACGGTTCTTCGACGTCTATGCGGAGCTGACGTCCCTCGACGGCGACTGGCGGTCCCGCATGCCGATTGTCCAGCTGCGACAACACCTCGCCGTCCTCGCCCAGTTCGACGACGACTGGGGCGCCGTCGACCAGATCCGTGCCACCCTCGCCCCGTTCCGGACGCGAACCTGACCAGAGGCCGACGTTGACACGGCTACCTTCCGGGCCGGATGTGGTCCACTTCCCGGGTGACCCAACCTCCATCGGCCCCACTTCCGCCGGCTGTCGAGGCCCGCCTGGCCCGCGAGCTGAACGTGTGGCTGTGCACGGTGCGCCGCGACGGCTATCCCCATGTGACGCCGGTCTGGTTCGTCTACGCGCAGGGCGTCTGGTGGATCGGCTGCGACGGCCGCAGCGTCAAGGTCCGGAACGTCGCGGGCGACCCCCGGGTGTCCCTGGCCCTGGAGGACGGCGCCGCTCCCGTCGTAGCCGAGGGCGTCGCCCACCTCCACCGCGGCGAGTTCCCCGCCGAAGTCGTCGAGGCGTTCGCGGACAAGTACGGAGGCTGGGACGTCGGGAAGCGCGTCGCTCAGCAGGGTGACCGGGTGTTGCTGGAGGTTCCCGTCCGACGGTGGCTGCTTGCGGGCACCGCTCAGTGATCGCGTTGATCAACGGGGACCCTGGGGTGGCGCCGTCCTGCGATCATCGGTGCCGTGCGCAAGATTGCCGTGATGTTGGCCGCTGTCCTGCTGGCGTCGGGGTGCACCGGCGAACGCGCCGGCACGAGCACCTCGGCATCACCCTTGGAGCCCTCCGCGGCCGCCGCCAGCGGGTCGCCCGAAGCCGTGGTCACCGACGCGCCGGCAGGGACCTGGCGCCTGGCCACGCTGCCGGAGCTGGCCGGGCCGACCAGCGTGCTGTGGGACGTCGTGTCGGTGGACGCTACGCACGCGTGGGCCGTCGGCAGCGAGGCCTACTCGCCCGAGCGGCCGAACGACACCGGCACCCCGTTGATCCTCCAGTGGGACGGAGCGCGCTGGGCACGCGCGGCGCTGCCGGCGATCACGTGGCGCGGTCGGTTCGACCTCGTCGCGGCCGACTCGCCCTCGAACGTCTGGGCGGTCGGCAGCACGGCCGCCGCCGCGCCGGAGGACCAGGTGACGCACGTCCTGCACTACGACGGGACCGCCTGGCGGGAGGTGCCGTTCGGGCGGGGCAGCAGCAAGAGCTACGAGCTGATCACCGGACTCGCCGTCGTGGGTGGACACGCCTGGGTGGTCGGCAATCACCTGAGCGACGTGATCATCGAGCAGTGGGACGGCCGGTCCTGGCGGTCGCACCGGTCGCCCGCCGAATGCCGCACCGGCGGCACGTCCTTCGGTGGCATGCCGAACTTCTGCACCTTCACCGCGATCAAGGCCTTTCGTCCGGATGACGTCTGGGCCGCCGGCAACGGCGCGTGGAAGGGCTTCAAGGGCCCGCTGCTCTTTCACTGGAACGGCTCGGCCTGGCGTACGGTCCAGGTGGGCATCAACGAACAGGAGTCCTCGTTCGAAGCGCTCGCGGGTCGCTCGTCCGGCGAGCTGTGGGCGGTCGGCAACGGTGGCTTGGCCGTGCGCGGCGGCGGTGGATCCTTCGAGGTGCTCCGGGACGCGCCGGGTGGCGCCCTGCCCGACGTGGCGACTGACCCGGCCGGACTGCCGTGGCTGATCGAGGACTCCGCGGCGGGCGCGGCGTTCGCCACGTACGGCACAGGCGCGTGGGTCGGCATGCCCGCGCCGCGGCCGCCGGACGCGGTCGGCATGAGCCTGCACGGGATCGCCGGGAGCCCGGGCAGCCCGCTGATGTTCGCGGTGGGAGCGGCCGATCTCCCCACCAACCCGCGCTACCTGAGGGCGGTCGTGCTCGAGTACGTGCCAGGTCCGTCGACCGAATCGCGCGCTTGACCAGGTGTCGGTCAGGGCAGGATCTCGACGTACCCGTCGGTGCCGTGCACGCGGATCCGCTGCCCGTCCCGGATGAGCCGGGTGGCATCCACCACACCGACGACGGCAGGCAAGCCGTACTCCCGGGCGATCACTGCGCCATGGGTCATCAGGCCGCCCACCTCCGTCACCAGGCCCCTGACCGCGACGAACAGGGGCGACCAACTGGGATCGGTGTAGGCCGTGACGAGGATGTCGCCCGCCTCGAGATCGGCCTCCGCCAGGTCGAGGATGACGCGGGCCCTGCCCTCGATGGTCCCGGCGGAAACCGGTAGGCCGGCCAGGGCACCGGCCGGCACGTCGTCCCGCCGGTACGCGCCGACGACGGCCTCACCCTCAGAGGTGAGGACCCGGGGCGGCGTGAGCGCCTGGTACGACCGGAACGCCTCCTTGCGCTGCTGGATGAGCTGGCCATCCACCCTGTTCGAGCGCACGACGTCATGAAGCTCCTGGAACGTGAGGTAGAAGACGTCCTCCTTCGCAGGGAGCACGTCGGCCTGCATGAGGCGCTCGGCCTCGTCCAGCAGGGCCTGCTTGTAGACGAAGTAGCGGCTGATGATGGCGTACTTCGGGTACTCCCGGTAGCCGATGAAGGTCCGGACCCGGTCGATCATCCGCTTGGTCTCGTCGGCTTTCCGCTCTCCGTCCGGCAGGGCCCGCAAGCGCGAGAGCACCTCCTGTTCCTTCTTCTGCGCCTCCTGCCGTCCCTGCTGAAAGCGCCGCTCGGCCGCGCCCGGCTCGAAGTTCCTGACGTTGTCGAGGATCAGGGGCACGAGCGTGGCGGGGCGCTCGCTCCACCGCGGCCTCGTGATGTCGATCTCGCCGACGCAGCGCATGCCGTACCGGTCGAGGTAGGCCTCGATGGCGTCGCGCGCTTCCGTCCCGCCCGCGAGCTTCGGCAGCTCGTCCAGGAAGCCCTCGTCCTCGACGCCCTGCAGGAACGCCACCACCTCCGGGTGCGGGCGGATCACGTCGGCGACGTCGAGCAGCGCCAGTCCCATCTCCGAGGTGACGTTGTCGGGGGAGGACAGGGTGAGCGCGTCAGCCCCGTTCTTCTCGCCCAGCCACTCGTGCAGATGGTCGTTGAGCCACCAGGTGGCCTCGATCCCCGCCATGATCGCCTGCATGCTCAGCGGATCGCCGAGGACCCGCTTGTGCTCCTGGAACGCCTCCAGCAGGAAGTCGAACAGCGCCGGTCCGGTCTTCGTCCGGATGTCGCGCCGCAGGGCGGCGATGGACGCCTGGCTGCGCTCGATCAGCTCGGTGACGATGGCCGGGTCGGTCTCGATGGGGGCGGACGCGCCGCGGGCCGGCGGCCCACCGGGACCCGGGTCCGGGAGCGACGGGACGAAGTCGTCGCGGTCGAGGACGGTCTCCAGCGCGTCCCTGGTCAGCGGATCTTCTCTCCCCACCATCTCCAGGAAGCCGGCGCGGCCCGCGGGCGAGGCCAGGGCCCGGTTGGCGTCGACGAAAAGCCTCCCGCCGGCCTCGTGCATCGGCGCCATGGCCGTCAGCTGCCACATCGAGACGCCCAGTGGCTTCATGGGGTCGGTCATCATCTGTTGGTGACCGACTGAGAGGTAGACGTGGTTCCCCGCGTCGCTGGCCGCGGGGATGGGGAACAGCGTGGTGATCGGCCGGCTCTGGACGATCTGGAAGTCTTCGCCGACCAGGCACCATTCGATGTCCTGCGGGCGGCCGAAGTGCGCTTCGATCCGCCGGCCGAGATGCACGAGCCGCACGACCTGCGCGTCCGTCAGCGCCGGCTGCTCCTGCCGCCGCGGGTCGATCGTCACTTCCTGCGTACCGCCGGCGGGCAGGGCGTGCACGGCACGCTGCTTGGCGGCGACCGCCTTGGCGACGATCGCGCCGTCGCGCACCTTGAAGGTGTCCGGGTTCACCAGGCCGGAGACCAGGGCCTCGCCGAGGCCGAAGCTGGCGTCCACGGTGGCGACCTTCCGGTTGCCCGTGACGGGGTCGGCCGTGAACAGGATGCCGGCCGCGTGCGGGAAGACCATCTGCTGCACGACCACGGCCATGTGGACCGTACGGTGGTCGATGCCGTTCCGCTGGCGGTAGGTCACGGCCCGCTCGGTGAACAGCGACGCCCAGCACCGGCTGACGTGCTGGAGGATCGCCGCCGGCCCCACGACGTTGAGGTAGGTGTCCTGCTGGCCGGCGAAGGAGGCCGTCGGCAGGTCCTCTGCCGTCGCGCTGGATCGGACGGCGTAGCTGGCCTGCTCGTCGAACTCGGCGAGCGCGCGGGTGATCGCCGCCGCCAGATCGCCGGGGATGGTGATCCCTTCGACGGTCCGGCGGATCTCCGCGCTGAGCGTGCGGATCGCCTCCCGGTCGTCCGGGTTCAGGCGCGACAGCTGATCGAGCCGATCGTTGATCGACGGCGCTTCCGAGATGATCCGCCGGAAGGCGTCCGTCGTCACGCAGAAGCCAGCCGGCACTCGGATGCCGTCGATCCGCGACAGCCCGCCCAGGTGTGCGCCCTTGCCGCCGACGATCGCGAGCTGCGTCTCGTCAACATCCTGAAGATCCAACACGTACTGCCCGATCACTGCGACACCGCCGACAACGACACACGCACGTCGTGCTCCCCATTTCCGCAGGTTGTGGCCTCGGCCGACGATTCTGCGCCACCACACGGGTCTTGCCGCAAGCCCCCCGGTGCGCTATACGTTGGAAGTGGCAGGGAGAGAGATCTCCTTGCCTTTTTGCCTTTTTGCCGTCCGCGGGAACCGACAAGCCTCCCGCGAAGCGCGGCGGCGCGCCTCGTGCGGCGGCACGCGTCGCCGGCCCAGGTGAATGTCTGCGGGACGGAAGTGCGCTCCTTCGGCGGCAGCGCGGCTCCCGACCAACCCGGCTCCCCTCAACCGATCGCGTTTGCCACGGTGTCCGCTGGGGGCATTGACGGTGATCCGGTTCTGCCAGTAGACCTTGGTGATGGAGGCGCGCCGATGAGGAAAGCTCCGCTCACGCTGGAACAACTGCGCGTCGCGGTCGCCGAGGGCGAGATCGACACGGTGGTGCTCGCGCTGACCGACATGCAGGGCCGCCTCCAGGGCAAGCGCTTCCACGCGCCCTACTTCCTGGACCAGGTGGTCGCGCACGGCAGCGAGGGCTGCAACTACCTGCTCGCCGTCGACGTCGACATGAACACCGTCGACGGGTACGCCATGTCGAGCTGGGAACGCGGCTACGGCGACTTCGCCATGCGGCCCGACCTGGCCACCCTGCGCCGGGTGCCCTGGCAGCCCGGCACCGCGATGCTGCTGGCCGACCTGGAGTGGCTGGACGGCTCCGGCCCGGTGGTCGCCTCGCCCCGGCAGATCCTGCGCCGCCAGCTCGACCGGCTGGCCGCACACGGGCTGACCGCGTACGCCGGCACCGAGTTGGAGTTCGTGCTGTTCCGCGACTCGTACGAGGCGGCGTGGCGGCGCGGCTACCGCGACCTGACCCCGGCCAACCAGTACAACGTGGACTACTCGCTGCTCGGCACCGCCCGGGTGGAGCCGCTGCTGCGCCGGATCCGCACTGAGATGGCCGGCGCCGGGCTGACCCCGGAGAGCGCGAAGGGCGAGTGCAACCTCGGCCAGCACGAGATCGCCTTCCGCTACGACGAGGCGGTGGCCTGCGCCGACCACCACGTCATCTACAAGAACGGGGCGAAGGAGATCGCCGCCCAGGAGGGCATGTCGATCACCTTCATGGCCAAGCCGAACGCGCGGGAGGGCAACTCCTGCCACATCCACTTCTCGCTGCGCGACGCCGACGGCCGCTCCGCCATGCTCGGCGACGGGCCGGCGCACCTGTCGACCACCGGGCAGCGGGTGCTGGCCGGGCTGCTCGCCACCATGCGCGAGTTCAGCCTGCTGTTCGCCCCCAACGTCAACTCCTACAAGCGCTACCAGCCGGGCTCGTTCGCCCCGACCGCGCTGCGCTGGGGCACCGACAACCGCACCTGCGCGCTGCGGCTGGTCGGGCACGGCCAGGGGATGCGGGTGGAGAACCGCGTGCCGGGCGCGGACGTCAACCCGTACCTGGCGATCGCCGCGCTGGTGGCCGGCGCGGTGCACGGCATCGAGCGGGAGCTGGAGCTGGGCGAGGAGTGCGCCGGGAACGCCTACGACGACGGGGACGCCGAGCGCGTGCCCGGCACGCTCCGGGACGCGCTCACCCTCTGGGAGTCCTCGGAGACGGCGAAGGACGCCTTCGGGGACGAGGTCGTCGCCCATTACGCCAACCACGCGAAGGTCGAGCTGGCCGCCTTCGACGCCGCTGTCACCGACTGGGAGCTGACCCGTGGCTTCGAGCGCCTGTGACCTTGCGCTCCCGGTCGGCCAGGAGAAGGGTGGGGCGCGTGACCCAGGTGATCAACCCGGCGACCGGTGAGCCGCTGCGCGAGGTGCCGGCCACCTCGCTCGCCGAGACGGACGCGGCGGTCGAGCGGGCGGCGACGGCGTTCGAAACGTGGCGCGCGGTGGCGCCGGGGGACCGGGCGCGGCTGCTGCGGCGGTTCGCCGCCGTGGTCGACGAGCACCGGGAGGAGTTGGCGCTGCTGGAGGTGCGCAACGCCGGCCACACCATCGGCAACGCGCGCTGGGAGGCCGGCAACGTCCGGGACGTGCTCGACTACTACGCGGGCGCGCCGGAGCGGCTGACCGGACACCAGATCCCGGTGCCCGGCGGGCTCGACGTCACCTTCCACGAACCGCTCGGCGTGGTCGGCGTGATCGTGCCGTGGAACTTCCCGATGCCCATCGCCGGCTGGGGCTTCGCCCCCGCGCTCGCCGCCGGCAACACGGTGGTGCTCAAGCCGGCCGAGCTGACCCCGCTGACCGCGCTGCGCCTGGCCGAGCTGGCCCTCGACGCCGGCCTGCCGGAGGGCGTGTTCACCGTGCTGCCCGGCCAGGGGAGTGTGGTGGGCGAGCGGTTCGTCACCCACCCGGCGGTCCGCAAGGTCTGCTTCACCGGCTCCACCGAGGTCGGCACCCGGATCATGGCCGGCTGCGCCGCGCAGGTGAAGCGGGTGACGCTGGAGCTCGGCGGCAAGTCCGCCAACCTGGTCTTCGCCGACGCCGACCTGGCGAAGGCGGCGGCCTCCGCGCCGGCCGCGGTCTTCGACAACGCCGGGCAGGACTGCTGCGCCCGCTCCCGGATCCTGGTCCAGCGCTCGGTGTACGACCGCTTCCTGGAACTGCTCGAACCGGCCGTGCGGGCGTTCCGGGTCGAGGACCCGGCCGCCGAGAGCGCCGAGATGGGGCCGTTGATCTCCGCCGGGCACCGGGACCGGGTCGCCGGGTACGTCGACGGGGCGAAGGTGGCCTTCACCGGCGCCCGCCCCGACGGCGCCGGCTTCTGGCATGCCCCGACCGTGCTGCTCGCCGACTCCCCGGCCGACCGGCACTGGCGGGAGGAGATCTTCGGCCCGGTGGTCTCGGTGCTCCCGTTCGACGACGAGGCGGACGCGATCCGGCTGGCCAACGACACGGAATACGGGCTCTCCGGCTCGATCTGGACCCGGGACGTGGGCCGCGCGCTGCGGGTGGCCCGGGCGGTCGAGTCGGGCAACTTGAGCGTCAACTCGCACTCCTCGGTGCGTTACTGGACCCCGTTCGGCGGGATGAAGCGCTCCGGCCTCGGCCGGGAGCTGGGTCCGGACGCGCTGCACGCCTTCACCGACGTCAAGAACGTGTTCATCAGCACGGAGGAGTGAGATGCAGGGACGGCTTCAGGACCGGGTCGCCGTGGTGACCGGGGCGGGCAGCGGCATCGGCCTGGCCACGGTGCGGCGGTTCGCCGCCGAGGGGGCCCGGGTGGTCTGCGTGGACATCGACGCCGAGGCGGGCAAGCGGGCCGCCGAAGAGGTGGCCGGCGAGTTCGTCGCCGCCGACGTGTCCGACGAGGCGGCGGTCCGGGACCTCTTCGACGGGGTGGCCGAGCGGCACGGCCGGGTGGACGTGGCGTTCAACAACGCCGGCATCTCGCCGCCGGACGACGACTCGATCCTGGAGACCGGGCTGGACGCCTGGGAGCGGGTGCTGCGGGTCAACACGACCAGCGTCTACCTCTGCTGCAAGTACGCCATCCCGCACATGCGGCGGCAGGGCAAGGGCTCGATCATCAACACCGCCTCGTTCGTGGCGTTGATGGGGGCGGCGACGTCGCAGATCGCCTACACGGCGAGCAAGGGCGGGGTGCTGGCGATGACCCGGGAGCTGGGTGTGCAGTTCGCCCGGGAGGGCATCCGGGTCAACGCGCTCTGCCCCGGCCCGGTCGCCACCCCGCTGCTGCTGGAGCTGTTCGCCAAGGACCCGGAGCGGGCCGCCCGTCGCCTCGTGCACGTGCCGATGGGCCGGTTCGGCAACCCGGAGGAGATCGCCGCCGCGGTGGCCTTCCTGGCCAGCGACGACGCCTCGTTCATGACCGCCGCGCAGTTTGTGGTCGACGGCGGGATCACCGGCGCCTACGTGACCCCCCTATGAGTCGGCGGCCGGTGATCGGCATCACGGCGTACGTCGAGCCGGCCGGCTGGGCGGTGTGGCGGGACGTGCCCGCGGCGCTGGTGCCGCAGGCGTACGTCCGGGCGGTGACCGCGGCGGGCGGCCGGGCCGTGGTGCTGCCCCCCGACGACGCCGACGCCGACGTGCTGGGGGTGCTGGACGGGCTGCTGCTGGCCGGCGGCGCCGACGTCGGCCCGGAGCGGTACGGCGAGCCGCCCGACCCGCGCACCGAGAGCCGGCCGGACCGGGACGCCGGCGAGTTGGCGCTGCTGACCGCCGCGCTCGCCGCCGACCTGCCCGTGCTGGGCGTGTGCCGGGGGATGCAACTGCTCGCGGTGGCCTACGGCGGCGCGCTGCACCAGCACCTGCCGGACGTGGTCGGGCACGACGGCCACCGCCCCGCCCCCGGGGTGTACGGGTCGCACCCGGTCCGGTTCGCCGCCGGCAGCCTGGCCGGGGCGGTGATGGCCGGGGTGGACCGGGTCAACTCGTACCACCATCAGGGGGTGGCCGACCCGGGCGGCCTGGCCGTGACCGGCTGGGCCGACGACGGGGTGGTCGAGGCGGTGGAGGATCCGGCGCGGCGCTTCCTGCTCGGCGTGCAGTGGCACCCGGAGAACGACGTCGATCCCCGGCCGGTCGCCGCCCTGGTCCGCGCGGCGGCCACTGCTCGGGTCGACCCCCGGGCCCGCCCGACTCGCCCCCGGCCGCCGGTTGCGTCAGGATGAGGCGTAGGTAACCAGCGTCCAACCGTGGACCTGCGTTACGTTGCTCCTCCGTCGGGGTAGTAGGCGGGGACGACCGGCGTGATCGCGCCGGTCGTCGTGGACATTGGCCGGAGCGGGAGGCTGCATGGGCTCGGCCCAGGGGGGCGGGGACGTTGGTCAATCGTCCTCGGGGACCGGGGAGGCGAAACTCTCGCCACTGCTGACCGCGGCGTTCGCCGCCGGCGGCGAGATGGGCGAGCGGCTACGCGGCTTCGACTGGTCCACCACCCCGGTCGGCGCCCCGCACGGCTGGCCTCCCTCGCTCAGCCACGCGGTCAGCACCATGCTCTCCTCGCGCGCCCAGATCGTGCTGTTCTGGGGCCCGGACCACCTGGCCTTCTACAACGACGCCTACCGGCCCACCATCGGCGACAAGCACCCGGGAGTGCTCGGCCAGTCCGCCCGCCGGCACTGGGCGGAGACCTGGGACGTCCTCGGGCCGCTGCTCGACGGGGTGCACCGCACCGGCGTGCCCTACCGCGGCGAGAACCATCCCTTCGTGCTCAACCGGCACGGTTTCCTGGAGGATGTCTACTTCGACATCTCGTACGACCCCATCCGGGACGCCGACGGCAGCGTCAGCGGCGTGTTCTGCTTCGTCAACGAGACCACCGGGCGGGTGCTCGGCGAGCGCCGGCTGCGGACCCTGGCCGAGCTGGGCACCGAGCTGGCCGACGTGCGGAGCACCGTGGAGCTGGGCCGGACGGTCGCCCGGGTGCTCGACGCGCACCGGGCCGACGTGCCGTTCAGCGCCGTCTGGCTGCACGACGAGGACGGCGTCCCGGCGCTGGCCGGCTGCGCCGGAATGGACCCCGCCACGATCGCCGGCGGCCCCCCGCGCCACGACGGCGGCTCACCGGAGCACGCCCGCTGGGTCGCCACCGCCGATCTGCTCGGCGCGGTCCCGCCGGACGCCGCCGACCAGGCCCTGCTGCTGCCGCTCACCGCCATCAACGAGCGGGCCGGCGTACTGCTGCTCGGGGTGGCCCGCCGGCTGCCCTTCACCGACGACTACCGCCACTTCGTCGAGCTGGTCGCCGCCCAGATCTCCCGGGCCGTCGGCAAGCAGCGCGCGTACGAGCAGGAGCGGGCCCGGGCCGCCGAGCTGGCCGCGCTGGACCGCGCCAAGACCAACTTCTTCGCCAACGTGAGCCACGAGTTCCGCACCCCGCTCACCCTGGTGCTCGGGCCGCTGGAGGACCTGCTCGCCGACCGCGCCGTGCCCGACGCGTACCTGGACCGGCTGGCCGTGATGCACCGCAACGCGCTGCGGCTGCTCAAGCTGGTCAACACCGTGCTCGACTTCTCCCGGCTGGAGTCCGGCCGGCTGGGCGCCCGCTACCAGCCCACCGACCTGGCCGACTACACGTCCCGGCTGGCCAGCACCTTCCGCTCGGCCACCGAGCGGGCCGGGTTGCGCCTCGTGGTGGACTGCCCGCCGCTGCCCGCGCCGGTCTACGTCGACCGGGACATGTGGGAGAAGATCGTCCTCAACCTGGTGTCGAACGCGGTGAAGTTCACCTTCGACGGCGAGATCCGGGTCCGGGTCCGCGCCGACGACACCGCCGCCGTGCTGGAGGTGGCCGACACCGGCGTCGGCATCGCGCCGCAGGACCTGCCGCAGGTGTTCGAGCGGTTCCACCGGGTGCCCGGGGCGCGGGCCCGCACCCACGAGGGCACCGGCATCGGTCTCGCCCTGGTCCGCGAGCTGGTCGAGATGCACGGCGGCACGGTCGCGGCGCGCAGCGTCGTCGACCGGGGAACCACCTTCACGGTGACCATGCCGTTCGGGTACGAGCACCTGCCCGCCGACCGGGTGTCGGCCCTGGCCCCGGTTCCGCTGGCCGAGCCCGAGCAGCCCCGGCTCTACGTCGCCGAGACCGCGCTCTGGACCGACGAGGTGGCGCGCCCGGGCGGGCTGCCGGAGGAGGCCGGCGTGCCGGGCGGGGCGGGCCGGATCCTGGTCGCCGACGACAACGCCGACCTGCGCGAGCACGTCAGCCGGCTGCTCTCCCCGGCCTACGAGGTGGTCGCCGTGCCGGACGGCGTGGAGGCGCTGCGGCTGGCCGTCGACTCCCCGTTCGACCTGGTGCTGACCGATGTGATGATGCCCCGGCTGGACGGCTTCGGGCTGGTCACCGCACTACGCGCCAACCCGGTCACGCGGCACGTGCCGATCGTGCTGCTCTCCGCCCGGGCGGGCGCGGCCGAGGAGGTCGCCGGGCTCTCGGTGGGCGCCGACGACTACCTCACCAAGCCCTTCTCCAGCCAGGAGCTGATCGCCCGGGTCCGGGCCAACGTCGAGCTGGGCCAGCTCCGCGGCCAGATCATCCGCCGGCTGCGGGCGCTCGCCGACGCCGCGGTGGCGATCAACACCGCCCGGTCCACCGCCGACGTGGTGCGGGTCGCCGCGCGGCACGCGCTGAGCCTGGCCGAGGCCGCCCGCGTGGTGGTCACCGCCACCGGCGTGCGCTACGAGGCGGACGGCGGCGGGGACGCGTCCGCCGAGCCGTCGTTGGTGCTGCCGCTCACCGGCACCACCGACGAGCAGCTCGGCGAGCTGCGGGTCTGGCGCCGGGAGGGCGGCGGCACCGAGCAGGCGGCGCTGACCGAGCTGGCCCGGCTGGTCGGCGTGCGGCTGGAGAACGCCCGGCTCTACGAGGCCGAGCACCGGATCGCCACCACCCTCCAGCACAGCCTGCTGCCGCGGACCCTGCCGCAGCTGCCCGGCGCCGTGGTGGCCAGCCGCTATCTGCCCGGCAGCGCCGACGTCGAGGTCGGCGGCGACTGGTACGACGTGATCGGCACCGCCGGCGACGAGTTGGTGCTGGTGATCGGTGACGTGGTCGGCAAGGGGGTGCGGGCCGCGGCCGCGATGGGCCAGCTGCGCAACGCGCTGCGGGCGTACGTGCTGGAGGGCTACGACCCGGGCGAGGTGCTGACCCGGCTCAACCGGCTGGTCGGCACCACCGAGGGCGGCTCGTTCGCCACTCTCGTCTGCCTCCGCTTCTCCCCGCGCACCGGCCGGCTCCGGTACGCCAGCGCGGGTCACCCCTCACCGCTGCTGATCCGGGGAGACGACGTGGTGTTCCTGCACGACCGGGCGCTCGGGCCGCCGGTCGGGGCGATCCCCGGCACGGCGTACCGGACGGTCGACGGCGAGCTGGCCCCGGGCGGCCGGCTGCTGCTCTACACCGACGGGCTGATCGAGGACCGGGAGGCCGGCATCGACGCCGGGCTGGGTCAGCTCCGGGCGGCCGCGGCCATCCCGGGTGAGCACGTGGCCGACCTGGTCGACGCGGTGGTCGAGCGGGTCGCCGGGCGGACCCGGCACGACGACGTGGCGGTGCTCGCGCTGGAGGCGACCGAGCTGAACCGCTTCTCGCTGCGGCTGCCGGCCGACCCGACCCGGCTCAGCGTGCTGCGCAAGCGGCTGGAGGACTTCCTGGTCGCCCACCACGTCGGCGAGACCGACCTGTTCGACCTCACCGTGGCCATCTCCGAGGCCGCCGCCAACGCCATCGAGCACCCGGTCGCCCCGGCCGAGCCGATGATCGCGGTTGAGGTGACCATCGAGGACCGGACGGTGACGGCCAGGGTGCGGGACAGCGGCCAGTGGCGGGAGCCCAGCGGGTCGAGCTTCCGGGGCCGGGGGCTGGCGCTGATCCAGGCGCTCGGCGAGATGACCGTGACCCGCACGGACGACGGCACCGAGCTGATCCTGCGCCGCCGGCTGGCGGACTAGGGCGCCGCGGGCGGCCGTGGCTCAGGCCGCCGCCAGCCAGTCCTGCTCGCCGAGGCCGGAGATCTCCAGCACCCGCCGGACCTGCCGGGACGGCAGCACGGCGAACGTGCCGGGGAACTGCTGGGCCAGCCGGACCACCGCGTGGATCGCGGCCGAGTCGAAGAAGGTCACCGCCCGCAGGTCGAGCGTGACGTGCCGGGCGGACTCCCGGAGGACCGTCTGGTACATGGTGTCGGCGGTCGCCATGTCGACCTCGCCGGTCACCTGGACCCGCAGTTGATCGCCGTCGAGCTCCGCGGTCGCGGAGAAGACGGGCGGGGCGCCCCCTTGATCCACGGAGCCACAATGGCACAGCCCCTGCGGCGCGGCAACAACCTCGGCGAGCGGGCCGTGGCGGGGGTCACCGGGGGCCCGGCGATAGGCTGTCGTCATGACCGTCCGTGCGCCGCTGACCCCAGGCACGCTCTCCCCGTGGCGGGCGGTTCCCGCCCACATCCCGCGTCCCGAGTACGTGGGCAAGAAGCGTCCCCAGGAGTGGCGCGGCTCGCACGTGCAGACGCCGGAGACCATCGAGAAGATGCGGATCGCCGGCCGGTTGGCCGCCCAGGCCACCCAGCTCGCCGGGGAGCACTGCAAGCCGGGGGTGACCACCGACGAGATCGACAAGGTGGTCCACGAGTTCCTCTGCGACCACGGCGCCTACCCCTCGACGCTGGGCTACAAGGGCTTCCCGAAGTCCTGCTGCACCAGCCTCAACGAGGTCATCTGTCACGGCATCCCGGACACGACGGTGCTCGAGGACGGCGACATCATCAACGTCGACGTGACCGCGTACATCGGCGGCGTGCACGGCGACACCGACGCCACCTTCTGCGTGGGCGAGGTGAGCGAGGAGGCCCGCCTGCTGGTCGAGCGGACCCACCAGGCGATGATGCGCGGCATCAAAGCGGTCGCCCCGGGCCGGCAGATCAACGTGATCGGCCGGGTCATCGAGTCGTACGCCAAGCGGTTCGGGTACGGCGTGGTGCGCGACTTCACCGGCCACGGCATCGGCGAGTCCTTCCACAGCGGCCTCTACGTGCCGCACTACGACAGCCCGCGCCCCACCGACGTGATGGAGCCCGGGATGACCTTCACCATCGAGCCGATGATCACCCTCGGCACCCACCAGTACGACATGTGGGACGACGGCTGGACCGTGGTCACCAAGGACCGCCGGTGGACGGCGCAGTTCGAGCACACCATCGTCGTGACCGACGACGGTTACGAGATCCTGACCCTGCCGTGACCGAGACCCCGGCGGCGCTGCGCGAGGCGCACCACGCGGACGTGTCCGGCGGCTGGCTCCGGCCGGCCGTGTTCGGCGCGATGGACGGGCTGGTCACCAACATCGCGCTGATCGCCGGGGTCGGTGGCGGCGGGGTCTCCCCGCGCAGCATCGTCCTCACCGGCGCGGCCGGGCTGGTCGCCGGCGCCATCTCGATGGGGCTGGGGGAGTACACCAGCGTCCGCTCGGCCAACGAGCAGGTGGCCGCCGAGGTGGCCAAGGAGCGGCGCGAGCTGGAACGGCACCCCGAGGCGGAGGCCCGCGAGCTGGCCGACGCGTGGGTGGCCCGGGGGCTGCCCCGGGACCTGGCCACGCAGGTCGCCGAAGCGGTCCGGCGCAACCCGGAGGAGGCGCTGCGGGTGCACGTCCGCGAGGAGCTGGGCGTCGACCCCGACGAACAGCCCAGCCCCTGGGCGGCGGCGGTCTCCTCGTTCCTCTGCTTCTCCGTCGGCGCGCTGGTGCCGCTGGTCACCTACCTGCTCGGCTTCACCAGCCTGGCGCTGGCGCTCGGCGTCGGCGGGGTGGGGCTCTTCGTGGCCGGCGCGATCGTGGCCCGGTTCACCAACCGGGCCTGGTGGTCCAGCGGCCTGCGGCAGCTCCTGCTCGGCGCCCTCGCGGCCGGCGCCACCTACCTGGTCGGCACGCTGATCGGCATCCAGGGCGGGATCGGCTGACCGGCCCGGCCGGCCTCACCCGCCGAGCAGGTCGTCCACGGTGCCGTCGACCGGGCGGCCCCGGGCGGCCAGCTCCTCGGCCTGGCGCGCCAGCACCGTGCCCACCTCGGTCATGTCCGCCCCGGCCAGGCCGGTGCGCCGCACCGCGTCGCCCGGGTCGCGGAAGTAGGTGCGGCTGAGCAGCCCGTGCACGGTGGCCGCGGCCAGCCGGGCCTCGCCGAGCATGAGCAGCGCCGGGTCGGTCTCGTACCACTCGGCCAGCCGCAGCGCCCGGGCGTGCGCGGCGCTGCCCCGGTACCACGCCTGCCGGGCCGCGGCGCTGAACTCGGCCGGCCGGGCCCGGGCCAGCCGGGCCAGGTGCTCGTCGCGGAGGGTGCGCAGCCAGCCGGTCGGGTCGTGCAGGGCGCGGGTGGTGACGTACCGGTCGGCGGTGAGCGGCCAGAGCGCGGTGATCGCCGTGGCCTGCCGCAGGTAGTCGTCGGCCCCGGCCACGGTGAGGTCGACCAGCACCCCGTCCACCCGGCGGGTGGCCGGCGACGGCCCGCCGCCCGGCCGGTAGGTGGCCACCAGCAGCCCCACCTCGCCGTTCCCGCCGCCGTCGTCGTCGCCGTGCGCGAGCGGGCCGTGCACCGCGACGGCGAGGACGTCCGCCGGGAACCGGCGCAGCGCCGCGTCGCTCACCCGCTCGGCGACCCGCCACCGGGGATCGTCCAGATATCGGTCGGTGTCCAGCTCGGCGCCGCTGGCGTCCACGGTCCACCTCCGTTCCGCGCGCGGCCCGCCCGGTGGCGGCCCGGCGCGCGTCGACCGACCACCACCCTAGCCAGCCGGACCGGCCCCGCCGGCTCGCCGCGCCCGGGGGTCAGGCGGCCGGCTCGCCCACCGGGACCAGCCGGAACACCCGGATCTCCCGGCCGCCGGCCCGCTCGACGTAGGTGCGGTAGGCGGGCCACTCGTCGACCAGCCGGGTGAACAGCCGCTCCCGCTCCGCGCCGCCGATCGGCTCGGCGCGCACCGGGACCCGGCGCCCCCTGACGTCGACCTCGGCGGCCGGCTGGGCGAGCAGGTTCAGCGACCAGGCGGGCTGGTGCTGCTGCCCCCAGTTCGAGCCGATCACCACGTAGGCGTCGCCGTCCGGCACGTAGAGCAGCGGGTTGCTGCGCGGCTTGCCGGAGCGGCGGCCGGTGGTGGTGAGGACCAGCGAGGGCACCAGCCCGAAGGCGACCACCCGCCCCTTGGTCAGCCGGCCGACCAGCCGGTCGGCGGGGACGAGCAGGCGCATGGTGGCGCCGAACCACTTCTGGTGACCGAGACGACGGGTGAGGGATCCCAGGGCGGACACCCGCCCAGTGTGCCGGCCGCAACCCGCCCGCGACACCCCCCCCCGACCGGTCGGACCGGATCGAGCGCGGTCAGTCCAACCGGCGCTCCACCGGCAGCCGGGACCGGGTGAGCAGGGCCGCCCCGAGCATGGCCACCAGCGGCACCACCACCAGCACGGTCAGCGTCGACGCGGGCACCACCAGCGGGTACGGCGGCTCCACCGGCCAGGACTGGGCGTACCGGCGGTTGAGCGAGACCAGGATGATGGCCGCCGAGCCCAGGCCGGCGACGATGCCGAGCACCGAGCCGAGCACCGCGATCACCCCGGCCTGGCAGAGCGACAGCACCCGGCGTACCCGGGGATCGGCGCCGACCGCGGCGAGGGTGGACAGGTCCCGGCGGCCCTCGGCGGCGGCGAGGCCGGTGGCCACCGCTGCCGCGCCCAGGGTGATCACGGCGGACGCGCCGGCCAGCAGGAGCAGCAACGGCCGCTGGTCGGACGGCGGCCCGGCCGTCGCCACCTGGATCGAGAGCGGGGCGACGTCGGCCAGCTCGGCGGCCAGCCGGTCCCGCTGGCGGTCGGTGGGCGGGCCGGCGGTGTCGACGAGATAGCCCAGCGGCACGGCGACCAGGCCGAGCGCGGTGGCCGCCGCCGGGGAGACCACCAGCCGGTCCACCGGAAGGCCGCCCCGCAGCACGTACGCGGGCAGCATGACCACGCTCGTCGGGCCGCCGCCCGAGCCGTCGGCGACCTCCACCCGCACCCGCCCGTCCACCAGCTGGCGGGGATCGGTGACCACCACCCCGCCGGCCTGGAGCGTCCGGCGGGCCGCGGCCACCTCCTCGGCGGGTGCGCCGGTGATCGCGGGCAGCGCCGTCCCGTCGTCCACCAGCGGCGGCAGGTAGAGGTCGCTGGGCTCGCGGAACGGCCGCACGCAGCGCGGGTCGGACCGCGCCGAGGCGGGCGCGGGAGCGAACGGTTCGTAGGGGCAGCGCTGCTCGGGCGGCCGCACCGCGGTGGCGAGGCAGTATTTCTGCGGGTCGGTCGGCCGGGCGCACGCGGGTGCGGCGAGCGGGACCACGGTGGCGTCCGGCAGCACGGCCGCGATCCGCTCCGCCACCTCGCCTGCCGGGGGCAGCGCGCCGGTGGCCGGCTCGTCGGTGCGCTGGAGCAGCACGTTGCCCGGGGGGAGGCCGGGCTGCCAGGCGGCCCGTTGCCGGGCGTCGTCGCTGGCCACGTAGACGCCCATCGCCACGCTGCCGGCCACCGCCGCCATCACTGCCGAGATCGCCGGCGCGGCCGACGAGCGGTTGCGGCTCGCGTCGCGCAGCGCCAGGCGGGGCGTCAGCGGCAGCAGCCGGCCGATCCCGGCCAGCAGGCCGATCAGCGTCGGGGTGCAGAAGACCAGGCCCAGCTCGCCCAGGACCACCCCGGCCAGCACCCCGGTCGGTGTGGTCCGGGTGGCGCCGAATGCGGCCAGGGCGGCGCCGGCCACCGTGAGCAGCAGCCCGAGCACCAGCCAGCGGCGGCGCGGCCGGGGCGGCTCACGCCGGCCGGCCAGCCCGGCCACCACGTCCTGCCGGGACGCCGCCCAGGCAGGCGCGAGCGCGGCCAGCACGCCGGCGAGCACCGCCACCGCCAGGATCGCCAGGAGCGCCACCGGGAAGATCCGGTACGCCCCGGACCGCGCGCCCATCACGTACTGCTCGACCAGCGGCCGGCCGGCGAACGCGGCGCCGACCCCGAGCAGCAGCCCGACGACCGCCCCGCCCGCACCGAGCACCACGCCGTCGGCGAGCACGATCCGGCGCAGGTGCCGGGCGTCCCCGCCGGCCACCGCGACCAGGGCGAGGTCCCGCCGCCGGCGGCGGACGCCGACCGCGAAGGCCGGGCCGACCAGCAGCACCACCTCCAGCAGGCCGAGCCCGCCGACCAGCACGGTGTTGCCGGCCTCCTCGGCGTCGGGCAGCTGCGGGCCGGTGGCCATCTCGTCCCGCCCGGGCAGCGGGGTCCGGGCGGTCACCAGGATGCCCCGGGCGTTCAACCGGTCAGCCAGCGCCGCGTCCATCGGCCCGGGCAGGTCCACGAGCCAGCTCTCGTCGGTCATCCCGGGCAGTCCGGGTGGCAGCTCGGGGCGGAGTGCGACCACCTCCCGGAGGTTGTCGGGGAACTCCACCACCCCGACCAGCCGGTAGGTGGCGCCGTCCACAGTGCGCACCGGCTCGCCCAGCCGGGCGCCCAACCGGCGCAGTGCCGCCGGGCTCACCGCGATCTCGTCGGGGCGGGTGGGCCGCCGGCCCTCGTGCAGGATGGCCAGCGGCCGGGCGAGCGGGTCGGTGAGGTCGACGGCGCGGGCGTCGAACGACACGCTCTTCCCGTCGATCCGCACCTCGAACGGCACCCACCAGCGCATCCGGGTGAGCCGGCTGCCGGCGGGCAGCAGGGCACGGACCTCGTCGGTCGTCACCGGGCGGGTCGGGGGTACCGAGTCGCCCCCGACCGGCCAGGAGCCCTCGCCCCAGGCGTCCTGGGAGATCGCGTTCAGGTCGACCCAGCGCACCATCGCGTCGGCGGCGCCGAGCTGCCGGTCCAGCCGCTCGGCCCGGCTCAGCTCGGCCATGTCGTAGCTCACCGCGGCGAAGCTCAGCCCGAGCACCGGCAGCGCGATCATCACCAGCACCAGCGCGGTACGCCGACGGGCCCGCCGGGCCTCACGGCGGGCGATCCGCAGCGCGGCCCGCCACGACCCGAGCGTGGCGGCGAGCCGGCCCCGGTTCACCGACCGCTGCCGCTGAGCAGGTGCTCGACGCCGACCAGTGGGGCCGTCGAGTCGACCAGCACCCCGTCGCGGAGGAAGACCACCCGGTCCGCCCAGCCGGCGTGCCGCGCCTCGTGGGTGACCAGCACCCCGGCCGCGCCGGCGTCCACCCGGCGACGCAGCAGGTGCAACACCGCCTCGCCGGCCTGCGAGTCGAGCGCGCCGGTGGGCTCGTCGGCGAGGACCAGGCGGCGCTCGCCGACCAGGGCCCGGGCGATGGCCACCCGCTGCTGCTGGCCGCCGGACATCTGGTCGGGGAACCGGTCGGCCAGCCCGGCCACATCCACCTCGGCGAGCGCGGCCAGGGCCAGCCGGCGGGCGACCCGGACACCGGCGCCGTCCAGTTCGAGGGGGAGCGCGACGTTCTCCACGGCGGTGAGGCTGCCGAGCAGGTTCAGGTCCTGGAAGACGTACCCGATCCGGCGGCGGCGCAGCCGGGCCAGGTCGCGAGCCGGCAGGCCGCCGAGGGATTCGCCCTCGACCAGCACCTCGCCGCCGGTCGGCCGGTCCAGCCCGCCGGCCAGCGCGAGCAGGGTGGACTTGCCGGAGCCGGAGGGGCCCATCACCGCCACCAGCTCGCCGGCGGCCACGGTGAGGCTGACCCCGCGCAGCGCGTGCACGGCGGCCTCCCCGGCGCCGTGGGTGCGGTGCACCGACCGCAGTTCCAGCACTCCGTCCATGGGGCCACCTCCCGCCGTGCCGGCCGGCGTCACCGGCGGGCCTCCTCGTCGGCCCGGTCCACCGCCTCCGGGTGGCTGATCGGCCGGCTCGGTGCCGCCCGGTGGCGGACCAGGCTGGTCTCGCAGTGGTCGAGCCAGCGGACCTCGGCCTCGGCCTGGAAGATCATCGCGTCCAGCACCAGGCGCCAGGGCAGGTCCTCCGGCTTGTCACTGGCGTACTTCAACCGGGTGAACTCCTGCAGGGCCCGCATGGTGGCGCTGCGCTGGGTCTGCACCACCGCGCGGACGTCCACCCCGGGCGTGGTGAGGGCCAGGGCCAGCTTGATCGACAGCTCGTCGCGGGGCCGGTCGGCCCGGCTGATCGGGGTGGCGAACCAGAGGGCCAGGTCCGCCCGCCCGGCGTCGGTGATCTCGTACGGCCGCTGCCCGGCCTCGCTCTCCGGCAGCGAGTGGACCAGGCCGTCGCGCTCCAGCCGGGCCAGCGTCGTGTACACCTGCCCGATGTTCAGCGGCCAGGTCGACCCCGTCGACTCCTCGAACGAGGAGCGGAGCTGGTAGCCGTACATCTGGCCACGCTCGAGGAGGGCGAGCAGGCCGTGGCGGATGGACATGGCGAGGAGTATGCATACCTGGTATGCGGTCCGCAACCGCAGGGTTCCGCCGGGTGACCGGGGCCTCCGCTCAGGCCTGCCGGCCGGGGAACGGAACGGTGACCGGGGTCACCCCGGCGGTGCGCCGCCAGCGGGTGGCCCGCAGCGCGCAGTCGGTGAGCGCCGCGAGGGCCTTGTTCCGGTCCGCCCCGGTGGTGTGCGGCAGCGCCGCCCGCCAGTGGCCGGCGGTCCGCTCCTCGATCTCCACGGCCAGCTTGAGCGCGCTCGCCCGGTCCGTCACCGGGTAGGGCAGCGCGTAGCCGGCCCGGTCGGCGGGGACCTGGCCGCCGCCTCCGCTGAGCTGCAGGATGAGGGCGTCCCGGCGGGACCGGTGGGCCGCCTCGGCGGCGCGGGCGGCGGAGCGGGCCGCCTCGGTCAGGTGCACGCCGATCACCCCGTACGCCCAGATCGCCGCGTACTCGGCGGCGAGCGCGTCGCCGAGGGCCTGGGCCGGGCCGCTGGTCGGGGTCACCTCAACGCCTCCAGGTGGGTCGCGCGGGCCGCCGCGATCGAGCCGAGCAGCGCGGCCCGCTCGGCGGGCGCGGCGGCGCACGCCTTGGCGGCGTTCTCCCGCCCCTCCTGCTCGGCCTGCCGCAGCTCGGTCCGGACCGTGTCCGGGTCCACGGCGGCCGCGGTGGCTCCGGCGGCGGGGCTGCCGGACGGGGCCGGCCGCCCGATCACCTTGCGCAACTCCTCGGCGTGCGCCCGGTGCGCGTCGGCGATCGGGGTGAGCCGCTCGGCCAGCGCCGGGACGGCGGTGGCGGCGGCCCGGTAACGGGCCTCCAGCGCGGTGGCCTCGGCCGCGAGCGGCTCCAGCGGATCCGGGGGCCGGGACTCGTCGTCGCGGTCGAAAAGATCACAGCCGGTCAGCGGCACGGCCGCGCCGCCGAGGGCCACCAGCGCCCCGGCGCGCAGCAGCGCCCGCCGGGAATGCCCCGGTGCGCCCTGATTCGATGTCGTTCTGCCCGTGGCCACCGGACAAGTCAACACCATCTCGGCCGTCCTGTGGGCCAGAGGCGTCGGTGCGCCGACCGGGCCGCCGCCCGGCCCGCGCGTTACGCTCTGCGCAGCCACCGGGCGCGGATGCCCCGGTGGCGTGCCGGCATGGCGGGCCGACCGCCCTGTCCACACACCGACACGACGGGTCACCGCGCCCGTGGCAACAGCAGAGAGGTACGCCGAATGACGCAGCGTGGCCGTGCCGCCCGGTCGACGGGGCCCTCCGGGCGCCCCCGCCGGTCCGACGGCCTCCGTGGCGCGGACCGGGGCGGCGCACCCCGCGGCGACCTGAACGCGCGCCGGGCCCGGCTGCGCGAGGTGATCGAGCCGGTGGTCACCGCCGCCGGCTACGACCTGGAGGACCTCTCGGTGTCCCGCGCCGGCCGCCGGCACGTGGTCCGCGTGATCGTGGACGCCGACGGCGGGATCAACCTGGACGCCGTGGCGGACGTCTCCCGGGCGGTCTCGGCGGCGCTGGACGCCGCCGAGGAGGCCGGCGGGGACATCGTGGCCGGCGAGTACCAGCTCGAGGTCAGCTCGCCCGGCGTGGACCGCCCGCTCACCCTGCCCCGGCACTGGCGGCGCAACGCCGGCCGGCTGGTCAAGGTGACCGTCCGCGGCCCCGAGGGGGACCGGCAGGTCACCGGCCGGATCGCCGCCGCCGACGACGAGCGGGTGACGCTGGAGACCGACGCCGGCCGGGTGGAGCACCCGCACGCCGAGCTCGGGCCCGGCCGGGTCCAGGTGGAGTTCAGCCGCCTGGACGAGGTGGCCGACGAGGACTTCGGTGACGACACCGACATCGACGACGACGAAGATCTGGAGGACGAGGAGAGGTGAACATCGACCTCGCGGCGCTGCGCGCACTGGAGCGCGAGCGGGAGATCCCGTTCGACACGATCCTCGCGGCGATCGAGACCGCGCTGCTGACCGCCTACCGGCACACCGACGGCGCCGAGCCGCACGCCAGGGTGGAGATCGACCGCAAGACCGGGGCCGCCTCGGTGTACGCCCAGGAGGTGGACGCCGACGGCAGCGTGGTCCGGGAGTGGGACGACACCCCGCACGACTTCGGCCGGATCGCGGCCATGACCGCCAAGCAGGTGATCCTCCAGCGGCTGCGGGAGGCCACCGACGAGGTGCACTTCGGCGAGTACGTCGGCCGCGACGGCGACCTGGTCACCGGCGTGGTGCAGGCGCACGAGGCGCGGGCCGAGAAGGGCATCGTCAGCGTCGACCTGGGCAAGCTGGAGGGCGTCCTGCCCCAGTCCGAGCAGGTCCCCGGCGAGCGCTACGCGCACGGCGAGCGGATCCGCTGCGTCGTGGTGCACGTGGCCAAGGGAATGCGCGGCCCGCAGATCACGTTGTCCCGGTCGCACCCGGCCCTGGTGAAGAAGCTCTTCGCCCTGGAGGTCCCGGAGATCGCCGACGGCACCGTGGAGATCGGCGCCATCGCGCGTGAGGCAGGTCACCGGACGAAGATCGCGGTCCGCTCGACCGCTCCGGGGGTCAACGCCAAGGGCGCCTGCATCGGCCCGATGGGCCAGCGGGTCCGCGCGGTGATGAGCGAACTGCACGGCGAGAAGATCGACATCATCGACTGGTCGGACGACCCGGCCACCTTCGTCGGCAACGCGCTCTCGCCGGCCAAGGCGCTCCGGGTGGAGGTGGTCGACCTGGCCAGCCGGACCGCCCGGGTCACCGTGCCGGACTTCCAGCTCTCGCTGGCGATCGGGCGGGAGGGGCAGAATGCCCGGCTCGCGGCCCGGTTGACCGGTTGGCGGATCGACATCCGCTCCGACGCGGAGCAGAGCGGGGCGGCCGGCCGGGGCGGAGCTGATCACGTTCCCGAGGCGGGCGGCGCGATCTCGAGCAGCTAGGGGTAGACTTCCTCCAGTGGCACGACGCGCGCTGCCGGAGCGCACCTGTGTGGGCTGCCGGAAGCGAGCGCCGGCCAGCGAGTTGCTGCGGATAGTCGCGGTCGGTGACGAGGCTGGTCATTACAGCCTCCGGGCCGATCCGGCTCGCAGACTGCCGGGTCGGGGAGCGAACATGCACCCGGATCCGGCCTGCTTCGCGCAGGCGGTGCGGCGCCGCGCCTTCGGGCGGGCACTGCGCATCACCGGGGTCCTCGACCACGGTGCGCTCGCGGAGCACGTTGACGCGCAAACCCCGACGACCGGTCAACCCGACCGGTCGAGGGTCGCTAGCAAGGTAGGACGACCGACATGAGCACACGATGAAGTCCCTGAAATGACCAGGCTTCAAGTGCACGAGTGAGGTCGCTGCGGGTGCTGCCCGCACGACCTCGGAGTGAGGAGTGCAGTGGCAGGAAAGGCCCGCGTACACGAGCTCGCCAAGGAGCTCGGGGTCGAGAGTAAGACCGTTCTCGCCAAGCTCAAGGAGATGGGCGAGTTCGTGAAGTCCGCGTCCAGCACCGTCGAGGCGCCCGTCGCCCGGCGGCTGCGTGGCGCATTCGTCGCGTCCGCCGGTGGCGCGGCGGCGGCGGCCGCTCCGGCGGCGGCCGCCCCGAGCCCGGCGACGACCCCGACGCCGACCCCGACCCCGGGCGCCCCCCGGGTCTCGGCCAAGCCCATGCCGCCCCGGCGGCCGGCCGCGCCGACCCCTGGACCGAAGCCCAAGGGCCCGGTCCCCGGCCCGCCGCAGCCGGCGACCCCGGTCGCCAAGCCGGCGAGCGCGCACGACATCGAGGTGGCGGCCGCCGAGGCGCGCGCCGCCGCCCTCAAGGCTGAGCAGGAGGCCGCGGTCAAGGCCGCGCAGGCCGCCCGCCAGCAGCAGCGGGAGAACGTCCGCCGCGAGCCCCCGACCGAGGGTGGTCCCCGTCCGGGTCCGCGTCCGGGTCCGAACGCGGTGCCGCCGCGTCCGGGTGCCCCGGCCGCCGGTCGCCCCGGTGGCCCGACCCCGGGCCCGGGTGCCCGTCCGGGCGGTCGTCCGCCGGCGCGCGGCGCCGGCAACAACCCGTTCGGTATCCAGGGTGGCCAGCAGCAGCGGCCCCCGGCCGCCGGTGCCGGCGGTCCCCGGCCGGGCCCGGCGGGCATGCCGCCGCGGCCCAGCCCGGCCTCCATGCCGCCCCGGCCCAGCCCGGCCTCCATGCCGAGCCAGCGGCCGACGACGGGTCGCCCCGGCGGTCCCGGCGGCGGTCGTGGCGGTCCCGGTGGCGGCGCGGGTCGTCCCGGTGGCGGCGGCGGCTTCCGCGGCGGTCCCGGTGGCGGTGGCGGTGGCGGTGGTTACCGCGGCGGTCCCGGTGGCGGTGGCGGCGGCGGTGGCTTCCGCGGCGGTCCCGGTGGCGGCGGTGGCGCTCCCGGTGGCGGTTTCCGCCCGGGTGCCCCGGCCGGCGGCGGTGGCCGTCCGGGTGGTGGCGGTCGTGGCCGTGGCGGTGGCGCCGCGGGTGCCTTCGGGCGTCCGGGTGGCCGGCCGACCCGTGGCCGCAAGTCGAAGAAGCAGCGCAGACAGGAGTTCGACAACCTGTCGGCCCCGACCATGTCCTCGGGTGCCCCCCGGGGTCAGGGCCAGGTCGTCCGGTTGTCCCGTGGCGCCTCGCTGTCGGACTTCGCCGACAAGATCAACGCCAACCCGGGTTCGCTGGTCCAGGAGATGTTCAACCTGGGCGAGATGGTGACCGCGACCCAGTCGTGCTCCGACGACACCCTGCTGCTGCTGGGTGAGCACCTCGGCTTCGACGTGCAGATCGTCAGCCCGGAGGACGAGGACCGCGAGCTGCTCGCGCAGTTCAACATCGACCTCGACGCCGTGGTGTCGGAGGACCGCCTGGTCAGCCGTGCGCCGGTGGTGACCGTCATGGGTCACGTCGACCACGGTAAGACCAAGCTGCTCGACGCGATCCGCAAGGCGAACGTCGTGGCCGGCGAGGCGGGTGGCATCACCCAGCACATCGGCGCCTACCAGGTCCACGTCCCGCACGAGGGCGAGGACCGCGCGGTGACCTTCATCGACACCCCGGGTCACGAGGCGTTCACCGCCATGCGTGCCCGTGGTGCGCAGGTGACGGACATCGTGATCCTGGTGGTGGCGGCCGACGACGGCGTGATGCCGCAGACCATCGAGGCGCTCAACCACGCCAAGGCGGCGGACGTGCCGATCGTGGTCGCGGTCAACAAGGTCGACAAGCCGGAGGCGAACCCGGACAAGGTCCGCCAGCAGCTGACCGAGTACGGCCTGGTCGCCGAGGAGTACGGCGGCGACACCATGTTCGTCAACGTGGCGGCCAAGCCCGGCATCGGCATCGAGGAGCTTCTCGAGGCCGTGCTGCTGACCGCCGACGCGTCGCTGGAGCTGACCGCTCCGATCGACGGGCCGGCGCAGGGTGTCGCCATCGAGGCGCACCTGGACAAGGGCCGTGGTGCGGTGGCGACCGTGCTGGTGCAGAAGGGCACCCTCCGGGCCGGCGACTCGATCGTCGCCGGTGGGGCGCACGGCCGGGTCCGGGCCATGCTGGACGAGAACGGCAAGCCGGTCGACGAGGCCGGGCCGGCGCGTCCGGTCATGGTGCTGGGTCTGACCACGGTGCCGGGTGCGGGTGACACCTTCCTGGCCGCCGAGGACGACCGGACCGTGCGGCAGATCGCCGAGCAGCGGCAGGCGCGACGGCGGGCGGCGGCATTCGCCAACTCCCGTGGCCGGGCCACCCTCGAGACGCTCATGGAGCAGCTCAAGGAGGGCGAGAAGACCTCGCTCAACCTGGTGCTCAAGGGCGACGTCTCCGGTTCCGTGGAGGCCCTCGAGGACGCGCTGTTCAACCTCGACATCCCGGAGGAGGTCCAGCTTCGGATCATCCACCGGGGCGTGGGTGCGATCACCGAGAGCGACGTCATGCTCGCGAGCGCCTCGTCCGAGGCGGTCACGATCATCGGCTTCAACGTGCGGGCCGCCAACAAGGTCCGCGAGATCGCCGACCGCGAGGGCGTGGAGATCCGGTACTACACGGTCATCTACCAGGCCATCGAGGAGATCGACGCCGCGCTCAAGGGTCTGCTCAAGCCGGAGTACGAGGAGGTCGAGCTGGGCACCGCGGAGATCCGCGACGTCTTCCGCTCGTCCAAGATCGGCAACATCTCCGGCTGTATCGTCCGGTCCGGCCTCATCCGCCGCAACGCCAAGGCGCGGCTGCTGCGGGACGGGGCGGTCGTGGCGGACAACCTCACGATCAGCTCCCTGAAGCGGTTCAAGGACGACGCGACCGAGGTCCGCGAAGGCTTCGAGTGTGGTCTGACGCTGGGCGGTTTCAACAACGTCCAGGTCGGCGACATCATCGAGACCTTCGAGATGCGGGAGAAGCCGCGCGCCTGAGCGGTGTGAACGACGGCGACGGCCGGGGCCTGCGGGCCCCGGCCGTCGCCGTTTCCGCAGGCTGCGACAATCTCGGGCGTGCTCAGGTACGCGCTGCTCCTCGCCCCCTCCGCCAACCGCGTCTACGCCGACGCCGCCGGCCGGCTGGCCCGCGCCGAGCTGACCGTGTTCGCCGGGTCGGGGGTGCTCGACGCGCCGCCGGTCGACGCCGCGGTGGAGCGGATCGGCGGGGTGGAGTATCTGACCTTCTCGGCCCCGGAGCCCGGCCCGGGCGCCCGGGACCTGGCCCACCTGGCCAACCTGTCGGCGGCGTACGCGCTCTTCGAGCGGGTGGGCGACGACCTGCTCCGGCCGGTGCCGCTGCACCCCCTGGCCCGGTACGACTCCGACCTCATCACCATCCCGAAGTACGCCGGCAAGACCAACGAGCAGTTCACCCGGCTGCTGCTCAACGTCACCCTGCTGGCGTCGGCCTCGGCGCCCCGAATGCTGGACGGGCCGGTCGTGGTCCTCGACCCGCTCTGCGGCCGGGGCACCACCCTCAACCAGGCGCTCATGTACGGCTACGACGGCATCGGCGTGGAGCACGACGGCAAGGACGTCGACGCGTACGCGGCGTTCCTGCGTACCTGGCTGCGGCGCAAGCGCCTCAAGCACACCGCCGAGACGGTGCCGGTGCGGCGGGACCGGAAGCTCGTGGCCCGGCGCTTCGAGGCGGTGATCGCGCCGTCCCGGGACGCGCACCGGGCCGGGGCGACCCAGCGGGTCACCGTGCTGCACGCCGACACGACCCGGGCCCGCGAGGTGCTCCGCCCCCGCTGCGCCGACGTGATCGTCACCGACGCGCCGTACGGGGTGGCCCACGGCAGCCGCACCGACGCCGGACTGTCCCGCAGCCCGCTGGACCTGCTCACCGCCGCCGTGCCGGTCTGGCGGGAACTGCTGCGCCCCGGCGGGGCGCTGGGACTGTCCTGGAACACCCACGTGGCCCCGCGGGCGGCCGCCGAGGCGGTGCTGGCCGGCGCCGGCCTGCGGGTGGTGGACGGGCCCGGCTGGCAGGATCTCGCGCACCGGGTCGACCAGGCGATCGAACGGGACGTGCTGGTGGCGGTCGCGCCCGCGGAAAACGGGTGACCGGGGCGGCGAGCCTGCCGTACCGTTGCTCGCCGTGTACACCGGAACCGCGCAATTCGACCTGTTGCTCCCGGGGGACTCCCGGTCCCTGAAAACCAAGCGGTCGTACGTCCGGCCGATCGTCGCGGCGCTGCGCCGGTACGAGGTGTCCGCCGCCGAGGTGGGTGCGCTCGACCTGCACGGCCGGACGCAGATCGGGGTGGCCGTGGTGGCCGCCGAGCCGGCACACGTCCGCGAGGTGCTCGACTCCTGCGAGCGGCTGGTGGCCGCCCGTCCGGAGGTCGAGCTGCTGTCGGTCCGCCGCCGCCTGCACGGCGCGGAGGACTGAGCCGGCGGTCGCCGCCGGCACCGGTGGCCCCGCGCGGGGGCGGCGATCGCGCGGGTAATGTTCGAGATGTTGGGCGGTCGGACCCGGCGGCGCCCGCGCCGTCGTCTCCGGCCGTCGTGGGAAGCAGGAAGCCCTGGAGGTGGGGGACATGACGGATCCGGCCAAGGTACGCCGGCACGCGGAGCGCATCCGTGAACTGGTCGCGTCGGTGGTGCGGAGCCAGATCAAGGACCCCCGGCTCGGCATGATCACCATCACCGACGCCCGGATCACCGCCGACCTGCGCGACGCCACCGTCTTCTACACGGTGCTCGGCGACGCGGCCGCCCAGGCCAGCACCGCCGCCGCCCTGGAGAGCGCCAAGGGCATGCTGCGCAGCACCGTGGGCAAGGCGCTCGGGCTGCGCCACTCGCCGACCCTGGCCTTCGTCCTCGACGACGTGCAGGACCAGGTCAAGCACATCGACGACCTGCTCGCGGCGGCCCGCACCGCCGACGCCGAGGTGCAGCGCCTGGCCGCCGGGGCCCAGTACGCGGGCGAGGCCCAGCCGTACCGGGTGGAGGACGAGGACGCCGAGGTCGAGGACGAGGAGACCGGGGACGACGAGCCGCGCGGCGGCGACCGCCGGTGACCGGTTCCGCCGCGGGCGGCCCGCCGGCCGGTGCCGGCCCGACCGACACCGACTGGGCGGCCGCCGTCGCGGCGGTACGCGGGCTCCCCGCCGGCGCGCGGGTGCTGCTCGTCTGCCACGTCAACCCGGATGGCGACGCGCTGGGCAGCATGCTCGGCTTCGGGCTGGGCCTGCGCCGGCTGGGCGTACGGCAGCTCCAGGCGACCTTCCCCGGGCCGCTGGAGGTGCCCGAGCCGTTCCGCTGGCTGCCCGGGTCCGACCTGCTGGTGGCGCAGGACGACGCGTACCCGGATCCGGACCTGATGATCTGCTTCGACGCGGCGAGCGAGTCGCGGCTGGGCGACCTGGTCGACCGGCTGGACAAGGCGGGCGCCGCGCTGGTGCTGGACCATCACGCCTCGAACACCGGGTTCGGCGGCATCCACCTGGTGGATCCGCACGCGGCGGCCACCTCGGTGGTCGCCCTCGGGCTGCTCGACCGGCTCGGGGTGGCGCTGGACGCGGAGATCGCGGCCTGCCTCTACGTGGCGCTGAGCACCGACACCGGCTCGTTCCGCTTCGAGGCCACCACGCCGGCCGTGCACGAGCTGGCGGCCCGGCTGCTGGCCACCGGCATCCGGCCGGGGGAGATCTCCCGGAAGATCTTCGACACCCGGCCGTTCGGCGCGGTCCGCCTCTTCGGCGAGGTGGTGGGCCGGGCCCGGCTGGAGCCGGCGGCCGCCGCCGGCCACGGGCTGGTCTGGACCTACGCCACCCGCGACGACCTGGCCCGGCACGACCAGCCGGCCTACGTGCTGGAGGCCCTGATCGACTCGGTGCGCTGCACCGCCGAGGCGGACGTCAGCTGCGTGGTCAAGCAGGCCGGCGACGCCGAGTGGGCGGTCTCGCTGCGCAGCAAGGGCGCGGTCGACGTGAGCCAGGTGGCCATGGCGCTCGGCGGCGGCGGGCACCGGTTCGCGGCCGGGTTCACCGGGCGGGGCACGGTCGACGAGGTGGTCGACCGCATCCGCGCCGAACTCCCCGGCGCACTCCTGCCCGCCTGACCCACCCTGGGGTGAGAACCGGGGGTGACTCCGGGGCGTGCCGGTCTTCCCGCGTTCCGTGACGCTGGGGACAATCGGGTGATGGATCACCCCCGTGAGCTCACCGTCGAGGCGCCCCGGGCCTGGGACCGGCCGGTCGTCTCCGTGCCGGTGTTCATCTGCCTCTCCCTGGTCGGCGGGCAGCTGCCCTCCTTCTCCACCGCGGCCAACCTCTACACCCTGGGCACCGGCGGGGCGTTGATCTGGGTCGGGCTGAGCAACCGGGTGCCGCCCCGGCGGCCGGCACCGCGGCGGCTGCCGTCCGGCGCGCTCTGGTGGCTGCTGCCGGTCACCGTCTTCGGGATGCTGGAGGGCGCGACCTTCGTGCTGTCGGTGGGCGACGAGTTCCCCACCTTCTCCCGGCTGGCCGACCCGATGCTGGAGGACCAACTGGTCCGCTCGGCGGCCTGGTTCGCCTGGCTCACCGCCTTCTGGGGACTGGTGCGCCGATGATGCGCGCCCTGGCCATCGGCGGTTTCCTGGCCGCGCTGCTGCTCTTCGCGGCCGTCGAGTGGGCCGCCCGGCGGGAGGGCTCGCGGATCCCGTCCCTGGCCGACGTCTGCGCCTTCGTGATGCGCTACGAGGTCGGCCCGGTGCCGGTCGGGCGGATCGGCCTGTTCGGTTTCTGGTGGTGGCTGGGCTGGCACTTCCTGGCCCGCTGAGCCGCGCCGCCCCCCACCCGTCTGCTGTCCGTATCGCGGGAACAGTGGGCAGCATGTGGAAAGTGAACGTTAATTTGGGTGGGGGCCGGCGCTTCGGCGCTGGTCACGGGCGGTGGTGCCACACCCGGTGCCGCCTCCCTCCAGGGTCAGACCGACCCGGGCTCACGCTGCCAGGGAGCCGCTCCGGTGATCCCGGACCGCGCTGCCGGCGCTCAGCAGGCCGACGGCTCCAGGCCGCGGCGCGACGGCGGTCGCGCCGGGTCGGCGCGTCGGTGCCCAGCAGGGCCGCCGTGCTTCGGTGGTCCGCACCCTGGAAGGGACATCCCATGGCGACCAAGCGCAAGCCGCAGACCGAGAACACCACCGACGAGGCGCGCGAGCAGATGCGCCGCGCACTGCAGACCTCGATGGACACCCGTCAGTGACGGTGGCCGCCCGGCGGTGACGCCGCTCGCGCCCGCGGATCTTCTCCGCCCTCCGAGCCACCGCCCCCACTCTCCCGCCGCCTCGTCGATCATGAAGTTGACGGCGGTCTGGATCTCCGAAACTGCCGCCAACCTCATGATCGACGCGGGGGCCCGCGCGGGGCGGTAAGTGGTGGGTGGGATTGCGTTCCTTACGGGGGGCGTGTCAGGATCGGCGGCGATGAGTCAGACCGTCGCCTCCGCCGCCCAGTCCGCCACGGCTCGGCGGATCGCCGCGCTCGCCCTGCCGGCCCTCGTGGTGCTCGCCGCCGAGCCGCTCTACGTGCTGGTCGACACGGCCGTGGTCGGGCACCTGGGCCGCGTTCCGCTCGCCGCGCTCGCCGTCGGCGGCACGGTGCTGACGCTGACCGCCTGGCTCGGCACCGTCGTCGCGTACGGCACCACGGGGCGGTCGGCCCGGCGGTTCGGGGCGGGTGACCGGGCCGCCGCGGTGGCCGAGGGCGTGCAGGCGTCGTGGCTCGCCCTGAGCGTCGGCGTGCTGGTGGCGCTCGCCATGCAGGTCGGCGGCGGGTGGCTGGCGCGTACCCTCGTCGGCGGCCCCGGCGAGGTGGCCGACGCCGCCGCGACCTGGCTGCGGATCGCGGCGCTCGGCGCGCCCGGCCTGCTGCTCGCGGCGGCCGGCAACGGCTGGCTGCGCGGCATCCAGGACACCCGCCGGCCGCTGCTCTTCGTGCTCGGCCCCAACCTGCTCTCCGCGCTGCTCTGCCCGCTGCTGGTCTACCCGGCCGGGCTGGGCCTGGCCGGCTCGGCGGTGGCGAACGCCGTGGCGCAGACCGTCTCCGGCGGCCTCTTCGCGGCCGCCCTGGTCCGCGAGCGGGTCCCGCTGCGTCCCCGGCCCCGGCTGATCGGCCAGCAGTTGACGCTCAGCCGCGACCTGCTCATCCGGGGCGTCGCCTTCCAGGCCAGCTTCCTGTCCGCGACCGCCGTGGCCGCCCGGTTCGGCGCCGCCGCGGTCGGCGCGCACCAGATCGCCGTACAGCTCTGGTTCTTCACCGCCCTGGTGCTGGACGCCCTGGCGATCGCCGCGCAGTCCCTGATCGGCGCGGCGCTCGGCGCCGGCGACGCCGCCGCGGCGCGCGCCCTCGCCCGGCGGATCGCCCTGCTCGGCGGCCTCTGCGGCGTGGCGTTCGCGGTGCTCATCGCCGCCGGCGCCGGCCTGGTGCCGTCGTGGTTCAGCTCCGATCCGCAGGTGCGCGAGCAGGCCATGGTGGCCTGGCCCTGGTTCGTCGCGCTCCAGCCGATCGGCGGCGTGGTGTTCGCCCTCGACGGCGTGCTGATCGGCGCGGGGGACGTCCGCTACCTGCGCAACCTGACCATCGTGGCGGCGCTGGGCGGCTTCCTGCCGGCCATCTGGCTGGCCTACGGGCTCGACCTCGGGCTGGGCGGGATCTGGGCCGGGCTGACCCTGTTCGTGGTGCTCCGGCTGGTCGCCCTGCTGCTGCGGCTGCGCTCGGGCGGCTGGGCGGTGGTCGGCGCGGTCCGCTGACCGGCTCAGCAGGTGTCCGGGAGGTCCAGCGTCGTGGCGGGGTCGAAGACCGCGACCGGGTCCGGGCCGTCCGGGCCGCCGAAGCCGCTCGTGCCCAGGGCGAGCAGCCCCTTCTCGAAGGCCGCGCAGTCGACGTTGGCGGTGTACGAGTTCGCGTCCTCGATCCACAGCCCGTTCGAGCCGCGCTCGACGTCGTCGGGATGCGGCATGCTCCAGACCACCGTGTCGTGCACGACGACCAGCCCGTCGCCCGGCACGGTGCTGCTGGTCTGGAAGGCGTACGACCAGACGAAGTTGGTGGTCACCGCCAGGATGCGGATGCCGTCGGCGTCCTTGGTGGCCCGGTAGCTGATCCGACCCTTCACCCTGGGCTGGTCGGCGGTGAGCCGGGCGCCGGGCGCCAGCCGGCTGGCGTACGCGGCGAAGGTGTCGGATGCGAAGCTCTTGCGCAGGCCGGCGCGGGAGTCCCGGGCGAACTGCCGGACCAGCGGCTCCGGGTCGTCCGTGGTCATGAACCGGCGGTCCAGCCGGGCGGTCACCAGGACCATCCGGACCTTCGCCAGCGCGGCCGCCACCTGCTTCTCGGTGAACGGGCCGGTCCGCTTCGCGGCCGGCAGCGCGATCCCCGCCTGCCCCTGCGGGAACCCGGCGGCCGGGGTGCCGTCGAAGGGGCCGGACGTCCGGGGCGGCGCGGCGGACGTGGCGGCCGGTGCGCCGGTCGGCGGGCCGAACGTCGGGTACACCACCGGCCGCCCGCCGGAGGACGGCATCGACACCAGGACAGCCCCGCCGATCACCCCGACGAAGGCGAGCAGCAGCAGCGCCGTCGCGCCGGTCAGCAGCGACCCGGAGTGCCGGCTCAGCCAGCCCCGCGGCCCGTCGCCGCGCCTCGGATCGACCGCGCCGGGCGGCGGCTGGCGCGGCCACTCCGGCGCGGCCGGCGGTCCCGGCCGGTGGCCGGGCGTGGGCGCGGGGTGGCGCGGTGGTGCGGAGTCCGGCCGGTCGTCGGTCATCGCGGCCTCCGGTCAGGAGTGGGCGAGATGTCAGTGAGTGTCCCACCTTGTCGGTCAGCGCGGTAGTCCCCGCCGGGGGTCAGCAGGTGTCCGGGACGTCGAGGGTGCGGTCGGGGTCGAAGACGGCGTCCGGATCCGGGTCCGCCGGTCCGCCGTAGCTGGGGCTGCCCACGTCGAGCAGGCCCTTGTCGAACGCCGCGCAGTCGATGTTGGAGCCGTACGAGTCGGCCTTCTCGATCCAGAGCCCGTTGGAGCCGCTCCGCACGTCGCCGGGGTGCGGCACGCTCCAGACCACCGTGTCGTGCACCACGACCACCCCGTCGCCGGGCAGCCCACCGGTGGTCCGGAAGGCGTACGCCCAGACGAAGTTGCTGGTGATCTCCAGGATCCGGATGTCCTGGGCGTCCTTCGCGGCCCGGTAGCTGATCCGCCCCTTCACGCGCGGCTGGTCGGCGGTGATCCGCGCTCCCGGCGCCAGCCGGGTGGCGTAGGTGGCGAAGGTGTCGGAGGTGAAGTCGCGACGCAGGTCGGCCCGGGCGTCCGGCGCGAACTGCCGCAGCAGCCGGTCCGGGTCCTTCGAGGTGATGAAGGACCGGTCCAGCCGGCTGGTCACCAGCGCCTTGCGGACCTTGGTCAGCGCGGCGGCCACCTGCTTCTCCGTGAACGGTCCGGTCCGCTTCGCGGCGGGCAGGGCGATTCCCGCCGCGCCTTCCGGGAAGTCGGCGGCCGGCGTGCCGTCGAAGGCGCCGGCCGCCGGGGGCGGCGACGCCGACGAGACGGCCTGCTCGCCGACGGGCTGGCTGATCGTCGGGTACGCGGCCGGCGGGTCCGCCCACCGCTGGAAGGCCCGGTAGCCGCCGGTGGCGACCAGCCCGAAGAAGGCGACCAGCAGCAGGGCCGCGGCGCCGCCGAGCAGCCGGCCCGAGTGGCCGCCCAGCCAGATGCGCAGCCGGTCGGAGCGGTCCGGCTCGGCCGCCACGGCCGGCTGGCGGAGCCAGTCGGGGACCGTTCCCAGCCCGTCGGCGGGCGGGTACGGCTGGTCGGGGCGGCGGAGTTCGGGGGGCGGTGGGTATTCGGTCATCTCAGTTCCCAGGTTCTTCAGGTGTGGGGGTGGTCGGGCCGGCAGGGAGCCGGACGTGCCGGTTCAGCAGGTGTCCGGGATGTCCAGCGAGCGGTCGGGGTCGTAGAGGGAGTCGCGGTCCGGTGCGGGGGTGGCGACCGGTGTCCCCTCGCGCGGCGTGCCGACGTCGAGCAGCCCCTTGGCCGAGGCCGCGCAGTCGATGTTCGCGGCGTACGAGCGCATGTCGTGGAGCCAGAGACCGCGCGCGCCGGACCGGACGTCACCCGGGTGGGGCACCTCCCAGACCAGCGTGTCGTGCACGACCACCACGCCGTCGCCGGGCACGACCCGCGGGCCGTGGAAGGCGTACGCCCAGACGAAGTTGGTGGTCACCCGGAGCACCCGGATCCCCTGGTCGTCCCGGGTCGCCCGGTAGGTGATCCGGCCCTTCACCCGGGGCTGGTCCGGCAGCAGCCGGGCCCCGGGCGCCAGCCGGGTCGCGAGGTTGGCGAAGGTGGCGTCCGCGTCCTCCCGCACGTAGCGGCGGGCGTCCGGGGCGAACTGCCGCACCAGCCGCTCCCGGTCCTTCGCCGTCATGAACGCGCGGTCGAGCCGGGCGGTCACCAGGGCGGTCCGGATCTTCGTGAGCGCGGCCGACACCTGCGTCGCCGTGAAGCCGCCGGTCGCCTTCGCCGGGGGCAAGGCGATCCCGGCCGCGCCCTCCGGGAAAGCGGCCGCGGGGGTGCCGTCGAACGGCCCGGCGGTCGGTGGCGGGGACGCCGCGGTGGTGGCCTGGATGCCGGCGGGCGGGCTCACCGTCGGGTACGCCCGGGGCTGCTCGGCGGGGCGCCGGACGTACCGGTAGCCGGCCGTGCCGAGGTACGCCAGCAGTGCGAGCACCAGCACCGTGCCGACGCCGAGGCGCAGCCGGCGGGCGTGCCGGCCGAGCCAGATGCGCAGCCGGGTGGCCGGGCCGACCCGGATCTCCCGCTCCAGTTGGCGTACCCAGTCGGGGATCTCCTCCGGGCCGCTCCGGGAGTGTCGGTCGAGCCGCGGTGGCTCCGGGGTGGGGTCGTCGCTGCTCATCGTGCTTCCCGGGCAGGAGTGGGGCGAGGGGCGCATGATCTTGACACCCGGGTCGATCAGGGCGGTATCCCCCGCAGGGCCGATCGCGCCGTCTGGCAGGCTTGGCGGTCGTGAGCGCAGACGGTCTGATCGTGGTCGACAAGCCCGGCGGCATGACGTCGCACGACGTGGTGGCCCGGATCCGGCGGCTGGCCCGGACCCGGCGGGTGGGGCACGGCGGCACGCTGGACCCGATGGCCACCGGCGTGCTGGTGATCGGGGTGGGCCGGGCCACCCGGCTGCTCACCTACGTGATCGGCGCCGGCAAGAGCTACACCGCGACGATCCGGCTCGGCCAGGCGACGGTCACCGACGACGCCGAGGGCGACGTGATCGCCACCACCCCGGCCGGCACGGTCACCGACGAGGCGGTGCGCGCCGCGCTCGCCGCGCTCACCGGCGAGGTCGACCAGGTGCCCAGCGCGGTCAGCGCCATCAAGATCAACGGGCAGCGGGCGTACAAGCGGGTGCGCGAGGGGGAGAGCGTCGACCTGCCGGCCCGGCGGGTCACCATCTCCCGGCTGGACGTGCTGGCGATCCGCCGGGACACCCCGGACGTGGTGGACGTGGACGTGGACGTGACCTGTTCGTCCGGGACGTACATCCGGGCCATCGCCCGGGACGCGGGCCTCGCGCTCGGGGTCGGCGGTCACCTCACCGCGCTGCGCCGCACCGCGGTCGGCGGGTTCGCCCTGGCCGAGGCGGCCACCCTCGACGCACTGGAGCAGCGCGCGCCCGAGGTGGTGAACCTGCCGCTGGACGCGGCCGCCGACCGGTTCTTCCCGCGTCGGGACGCCACGCCGGAGGAGGCGAAGACGCTGTCCCACGGCGGGCCGCTGGACCCGGCCGGCATCGCCGGGCCGTACGCGGTCTTCGGCCCGGACGGCGGGCTGATCGCTATCGTCAGCGAGCGGGACGGGCGGGCCCGCGCGGAGATCGTGCTGGCCCCCGCCTGACGGCGCGGGGGCGGACAGGGGAGGAGCGGCATGCAGCGGTGGCGGGGGTACGAGGCGGCGCCCGGCGGCTGGGGGCGTTCGGTGGTCACCATCGGCGTCTTCGACGGCGTGCACCAGGGTCACCAGGCGACCATCGGCCACGCCGTGGCGCGCGCCCGCGAGCTGGGCGTCAAGTCGGTGGTGGTGACCTTCGACCCGCACCCGGCCGAGGTGGTGCGCCCCGGCTCGCACCCGGCCGTGCTCACCGAGCCGGCCCGCAAGGCGGAGCTGATCGAGGCGCTCGGCGTCGACGTGCTTTGCGTGGTGCCGTTCACCCCGGAGTTCTCCCGGCTGCCGGCCGAGGCGTTCGTGCACGACATCCTGGTCGAGCACCTGCACGCCGCGCTGGTGGTGGTCGGCGCCAACTTCCGGTTCGGGCACCGGGCGGCCGGCGACGTGGCGCTGCTGGAGCGGCTGGGCCGCACCTTCGGCTTCGGCGTGGAGGGCGCCCCGCTGGTGGCGGAGGCGGGCACGGTCTTCTCCTCGACGTACATCCGTTCCTGCGTCGACGCGGGTGACGTGGCCGCGGCGGCCGCCGCGCTGGGCCGCCCGCACCGGGTCGAGGGCGTGGTGGTCCGCGGGGACCAGCGCGGGCGCGAGCTGGGCTACCCCACCGCCAACCTGCTGACCCACCGGTACGCGGCGGTCCCCGCCGACGGGGTGTACGCGGCCCGGCTCGTGCGCCGCGGTGGGGAGCCCCTCGCGGCGGCGGTGTCCATCGGCACCAACCCGACCTTCTCCGGCCGGGAGCGCCGGGTGGAGGCGTACGCGCTGGACTTCACCGGCGACCTGTACGGCGAGCGGCTGGCCCTGGACTTCGTGGCGCACCTGCGGGAACAACGGACGTACGACGCGATCGAGCCGTTGGTGGCCCAGATCGCCGAGGACGTGGAGCGGACCCGCCGGGCGGTCGGCTGAGCGTGCCGGACCCGGCCGGCCGGCCGGTTCGCGGCCCTTCACCGGGCGGCTCCCCGCCGGGCTGGTAGTCTGGCGGGGACGTCGGCTGACCGACGTGGGGCCTCGCGTGCCTGCACGACGCCGCGGGTGCGAGGAACCGGTCCGTTCCCCGGTCACTCCGACCGATCCGACGGACCTCATCGAACGTTCCACGAAACAGGGAGAACATGGCGCTCGACCAGGAAGCCAAGGCCAAGATCCGTGCGGAGTACGCGACCGCCGAGGGCGACACCGGTTCGCCGGAGGTGCAGGTCGCGGTCCTCACCAAGCGGATCGCCGAGCTCACCGAGCACCTGAAGGTGCACAAGCACGACCACCACAGCCGCCGCGGGCTGCTGCTGCTGGTCGGCCGTCGCCGTCGGCTGCTCAACTACGTCCAGAAGAAGGACATCAACCGCTACCGGTCGCTCATCGAGCGGCTCGGCCTGCGCCGATGACGTGACGGGGGAGTGGCCACTCGGCCGCTCCCCCGTTCCGGTACCACCGAAGAACCCGGCCGCGCGACAACCCGAGAGGGAGCCGGTCAGCACCGGTCTCCGGTAGTGGCCCCCGGACATCCCGGCATCATGCCGGCCACCCGGGCGCTTCGATCGAAGACCGGCCGCCTGAGCAGTTCCCCGTGTCGTCGGCCGACGACGCGAAGGAGCACCACAGCACATGACCGAGACGAACCTCGGCACCGAATCCCGCACCGCCGTGATCGACAACGGGTCGTTCGGCACCCGCGAGATCACCTTCTCCACCGGCCGGCTGGCCCGTCAGGCCGCCGGCTCCGTCATCGCCCAGCTCGGCGAGACGGTCGTCCTCTCCGCCACCACCGCCGGCAAGCAGCCCCGGGAGCAGTTCGACTTCTTCCCGCTGACCGTCGACGTCGAGGAGCGGATGTACGCCGCGGGCCGGATCCCCGGCTCGTTCTTCCGCCGCGAGGGCCGGCCCAGCGAGGACGCCATCCTCACCTGCCGGCTGATCGACCGGCCGCTGCGCCCGTCGTTCGTCAAGGGCCTGCGCAACGAGGTCCAGGTCGTCGAGACCGTGCTGGCGCTCGACCCGCAGCACCCGTACGACGTGGTGGCGATCAACGCCGCCTCGATGTCCACCAAGCTCTCCGGCCTGCCGTTCTCCGGCCCGATCGGCGCCACCCGGGTCGCGCACGTCGACGGCCAGTGGGTCGCCTTCCCGACCCTGGAGGAACTGGCCCGGGCCACCTTCGACATGGTCGTGGCCGGCCGGGCGCTGCCCGACGGCGACGTCGCGATCATGATGGTCGAGGCCGAGGCGACGCCGAACGCCGTGGCCCTGATCTCGGACGGCGCCACCGCCCCGACCGAGGAGATCGTGGCCAGCGGCCTGGAGGCCGCCAAGCCGGCGATCCGCGAGCTGTGCCGCGCGCAGAGCGAGCTGGCCGAGGTTGCCGCCAAGCCGGTCGCCGAGTTCCCGGTCTTCCTGGACTACCAGGACGACGCCTACGAGGCGGTGGCCGACGTGGCCCGCGTCGAGGTCGCCGAGGCCCTGAAGATCGCCGGCAAGGCCGACCGCGAGGAGGCCCTGGACCGGGTCAAGGCCCGGGTCGCCGAGGAGCTGGGCGCGCGCTTCGAGGGCCGCGAGAAGGAGCTCTCCGCCGCCTTCCGGTCGCTGACCAAGTCCGAGGTCCGCAACCGGGTGCTGCGCGAGCAGGTCCGCATCGACGGCCGCGGCCCGCGCGACATCCGTCCGCTGACCGCCGAGGTCGGCGTGCTGCCGCGGGTGCACGGCTCGGCGCTGTTCGAGCGGGGCGAGACCCAGATCCTGGGCGTCACCACGCTGAACATGCTGCGCATGGAGCAGATGGTGGACACCCTGTCCCCCGAGAACCGCAAGCGCTACATGCACAACTACAACTTCCCGCCGTACTCGACCGGTGAGACCGGCCGGGTCGGCTCGCCGAAGCGGCGCGAGATCGGCCACGGCGCTCTCGCCGAGCGGGCGCTGATCCCGGTGCTGCCGTCGCGCGAGGAGTTCCCGTACGCCATCCGGCAGGTCTCCGAGGCGCTCGGCTCCAACGGCTCCACCTCGATGGGCTCGGTCTGCGCCTCGACGCTGGGCCTGCTCTCGGCCGGTGTGCCGCTGAAGGCGCCGGTCGCCGGCATCGCCATGGGCCTCATCTCCGACGAGGTCGACGGCAAGACCCAGTACGTGACGCTGACCGACATCCTCGGCGCCGAGGACGCGTTCGGCGACATGGACTTCAAGGTCGCCGGCACGCGAGACTTCGTCACCGCGCTCCAGCTCGACACCAAGCTCGACGGCATCCCGTCGGACGTGCTGGCCGCCGCGCTCCAGCAGGCGAACGAGGCCCGGCAGACCATCCTGGACGTGATGCAGCGGGCCATCGAGGCGCCGGCCGAGATGTCGGACTACGCCCCGCGGGTCACCACGGTGAAGATCCCGGTCGACAAGATCGGCATGGTGATCGGCCCGAAGGGCCAGACCATCAACGCCATCCAGGACGAGACCGGCGCCGAGATCTCCATCGAGGACGACGGCACCATCTACGTCGGCGCGACCAACGGCCCGTCGGCCCAGGCCGCGGTCGAGCGGATCAACGCGATCGCCAACCCGACGCTGCCGAAGGTCGGCGACCGGTTCCTCGGCACCGTGGTGAAGACCGCCGCGTTCGGCGCCTTCATCTCGCTGCTCCCGGGCCGCGACGGCCTGCTGCACATCTCCAAGGTGGGCGACGGCAAGCGGGTCGAGAAGGTCGAGGACTTCCTCAACGTCGGCGACAAGGTCGAGGTCGAGATCGCCGACATCGACCAGCGCGGCAAGATCTACCTGGACAAGGTCCGCCCGGAGGGCGCCGAGGCGCCCGCCGCCGGCGAGGCCGCCGAAGGAGGCGAGCGGCCGGCCGGCAGTCGATCAGCTCGGTGTCCGGCCGGACCGTGTAGCCGACCGGGTGGAACCACTTGCCGGAGAAGTTCACCCGGCTGCCGTGGGTCAGGTGCCCG
>NZ_JBEXLR010000012.1:0-97764 GCF_040610095.1 Micromonospora sp. NPDC004540 | reverse complement strand
GGTGGCGGCCCCCAGCGGTACGGGCGGGCCGCCCCGCGCCCCGGGGGGCCGGGCCCCACCAGTTCGTCCGGCCCGCCCCGTGCCCCTCAATCCGTGACGGCCGGCGGAGCAGGCGCCTACAGGGGCGGGCGCCGCCGGCTCGGAGTCGGCCACCCAGCTCGGGTGGGCGGCGGCGAACGGCGCCGGACGGGTGTGGCGGAGGGCAGCGCCGCAAGAGGGCGGCCCCCGATTTCGAGCGCCGATGTCGAGACCGCCGCGTCGGCTCCGACTACCTCCTGACGGCGCCCGACGGCTGTGCTGCGAGTGTGGCGGAGGTCAGCGATGGGCAAGGTCGTGGAGGTGTGCCAATCTGGAAGACCACGACTTCCATGCCGGGGCAGCGATGCACAAACGCAGCCGGAGGCCCGATCTCGTGTCACCGTCGCAGCGGACTTCTTCGCGTACCCACTCAGATCGGTCATCGGCGCACCCGATAGCGCAGGTGAAGCACCCGGTTGCCCTGAACAACTACGTCTGGGCCTTCCAGCAGGTGCTGCGCGTCGACGGACCCGAAGTAGCGCTTGCCGGAGGCGAGCACGACGGGTGCGACGTCCATGCGTACCTCGTCGACCAAACCTGCGGCGAGCATCTGGCCGCCGACGTCGCCGGCGGCCACCTCGACAGTGCGGTCACCCGCAAGCTCTCGCGCCTTGGCCACGGCTGCCTCGATGCCGTCGACAAAGTGGAAGGGCGCCTGGGGGTCCCAGCCCTCGGGCGCACCACGGTGACTCACGACGACCACATGGTCGATCCCACTCGGAGGCGTCCCATCCCAGCCGTCTGTGATGTCAAAGACGTGACGGCCGGCGATCGTCACACCGATCTCGTCCCAGTACGGCCGGATGTGGTCGTAGGACGCCTGCGACACCTTCAGAACGCCACCGTCGTCCAACGGCACGTCACCGCTGACCAGCCACTCGAATATCGGACCGGGATCGTCGTTCTCAGCTGCGATGAAACCATCCACCGAAACCGACGCGTTCATGACCACTTTGCCCATGGGTTCCTCCTCTGTTGGGAGTCCCCAGTCTTGTGCGGCGTGAGCTGTCGCTCTTGTACGAAATCAATCGGCTGGCAGCGGCCAGCCGTCCAGTGCGTGGCCAGGATGGTCGCGCAGGAATCGCCGCCGGACTTCGACGTACCTGGTCGGCGTGAGACCGGTGAACTCCCGGAACTCGCGCACGAAATGGGCCTGGTCGAAGTAGCCCGCGTCGGCGGCAACGTCTCCCCAGTCGATCGGTGCAGCGACGTCGATCGCCAACACAGTGGAGGTGAAGCGGTAGCTGCGAGCCAGCCGTTTCGGCGTGACACCGACGACGGTCTTGAACCGCTTCGCCAAGTACGTGCTGCTGGCGCGGGCCGCCACACCGATGTCGCTGATTGGCACTGTCCCGCCTGTCGCCGCGATGGCGCTGCTCACTTGGCGGACCAGGTCAAGACCGTCGATCGCCCGCAGCCGTCGCACCAGTTCCTCTTCGAGCAAGATCAGCATCTTGTGCGGTGCGTCTGCCAAGGTCAGTCGGCGTCGCAACTCAGCGATAGCGGGCTGGCCCCAGATCTGCTCGACCGTCGCCGGTCGGTCGCACAGCTCGGCCGCGGGCATCGGAAGGAACGGTGCCAGCCCCCACGGCTTGAAGTGGACGCCGACGGACCGGGTCGGGGTTGGGTAGCTGAACTCCCACGCGCGGGTGGGCGTGGTGACCGCGCAGCCGTCGGCGTACTCCACGGCTTCTACGTCGGTGCCTGCGCGGATGAGAAACGGCGCCCCGAGGTTGACGATGAGCAATGGCGCAGGCGCCGCCGGCAGCATCAAGCGGGAGTACGGCGGGGCGCCCTCCAGGTAGTAGAGGTCGTCGATCAGCCCGTCCAGCGGCGGACTGGGCGCCCTGGACACATACTCCACGCCGACATCATCGCCGACGGCCCCCATCCGGCATAACGCGCCGCCGCCAGCATCGAGCCGGCGCCGATCACTGACGGGCCCCCGGCGCATTTCGGTCCCCAACTACACCCCAAGTTGTGAAGAGCCAGGAAAGCCGGTCACCGGAACCGTGACCCACCTGCGCTTCCGGGTCGCACGAGGCCCCGGCCGCCGGTCCTACGGTTCGCAGGCGGCCGAGTCAGTAGTGGATCAGGCGAGTTCGGTGAGTCGCGCCGCGATCCGCTGCTCGGCCAGTTCCTGCGCGAACTCCAGCGGGTGGCGGTCGGGCATCGTCTGCACCTCGGTGACGCCGAGCGCCGCGTACTCGGCCACCTCGGCCACGAACGCGTCGACGTCGGGCAGCGGCGGCCGCATGACCAGCACGGTCTTGTCGATGCTGCCGTAGTCCCGGCCCTCGGCGGCGCAGTGTTCCCGCAGCACGTCGAGCTTGTGCGCGACCTCCGCCGGGATGTTGCCGAACAGGTTGCAGGCGTCGGCGTAGCGGGCCACGAGCCGGAGAGTCTTCTTCTCACCGCCGCCGCCGATCATGATCGGGGGGTGTGGTCGGCTGATCGGCGCCGGCACGTTCAGCGTCTCGGCCAGCTGGTAGTGCTTGCCGTCGAAGCGGCCGTTGTTGTCGCTCCACATCTGCAGGCAGATCTGCAACGTCTCCTCGAGCCGCTCGAAGCGTTCGCTGACCGGGACGACCGGTACGCCGAGGCCGCGCTGCTCACGGTCGTACCAGGAGGAGCCGATGCCGAGCCGGGCCCGCCCGCCGGAGAGCACGTCGAGCGTGGTGACGATCTTGGCGAGCAGGCCCGGATAGCGATACATCACCCCGGTGACCAGGACACCGAGCGTCATCCGCTCGGTCTTGGCCGCCACGTAGCCCAGGGTGGTGTAGGCCTCGAGCATCGGCTCCTCGGCCGCCGTCGTGAACTCCATCTGGAAGTAGTGGTCCATGACGGTGAAGGCGGAGATCCCGGCCTGCTCCGCGATCCGGGCGGTCTCCGCCAGCGCCCCGGCCATCTCCGACGGGTCGGCAGGCGTGGAGAAATTCCAGTAGTGCAGGCCGAGCTTCATGGCCCATCCTTCCAAGTCCGTGGGACAACGGGCATTATTCCGGGATTGCCCGGATCACGCGGTGCGTTCCTGGTCGCGGACGCGGCGCCGGCCGAGCAGCAGGTAGCCGAGGAAGCCGATGGCGAACGAAACCGCCACCCCGAGGTTCGCGTACGCCCAGTCGCCGGTCCTACCGCCGAGGCCCGTCGCCGAGAGCAGGTAGCCCTGCCAGGACAGCCACGAGGCCAAGCTGTTCGTCACCAGGCCCCAGCCGACGGCGGTGCCGGCGACGACGAGCCCGACCGCTGCCACGCCGATCGAGCCGTATCGGCCATCGGGCCGGTAGAGGTCCGCCTCCGCGTACGCCTGCCTGCGCAGCGCGAGGTCCGCGAGGAACACGCCGCACCAGCCGGCGATCGGCACGCCGAGGGTGATGAGGAAGCCCTGGAACGGACCGATGAAGCTGCTGGCGATCCAGACGACGTAGATGGTGCCGAGGATCATCAGGACACCGTCGATGCCCGCCGCCACCCACCTCGGCGCACGCAGCCCGAGGGTGAGCAGCGCCAGGCCCGAGGAGTAGATGTCCAGGACCGCGCCGCCGATGAGGCCGAGGATGGCGACGATCGCGAACGGTACGAGGTACCAGGTAGGGACGAGCGCCGTCAGGGCGCCGATCGGGTCGGCGGCGATCGCGCTGCTGAGCTGCTGGTCGGAGGCAGCGAGCAGCAGGCCGTAGACCACCAGGACCACGGGCGCCACGCTCGCCCCGAACGTGGTCCAGCCGACGACGCCCCGGCTCGACGCGCCGCGCGGCAGGTAGCGGGCGTAGTCGGCGCCGGAGTTGACCCAGCCGAGGCCGAAGCCGGTCATCGCGAAGATGAGAGTGCCGATGAACGCCTCGACGGACCCGCTCGGCACCGACGACACTGTGGCCCAGGAGACGTGATCGGCGGTCAGCGCGAGGTAGCCGACAGTCAGGACCGCGGTGGCGATGGTGATGATGCCTTGCAGGCGCATGATGGCGTCGAAGCCGAGGACCCCGGCGAGCACGACGATCAGGGCCACGACGAGGAACGCGACGACCTTGGTGAGGTTGCCGCTGCCCCAGCCCAGCCGGTCGAAGACGGTCGCCGTGGCCAGCGTGGCTAGGGCGCAGAGCACGGTCTCCCAGCCGACGAGCAGCACGTAGCTGATGGCCGCCGGCAACGCGTTGCCGCGTACGCCGAACGGGGCCCGGCTGAGGATCATCGTGGGCGCCGAGCCGCGCTTGCCGGCCAGCGACACGAAGCCCACGAGCAGGAACGAGACGACGGTCCCGAGCACCCCGGCGAACGTCGCCTGCCAGAAGGAGACGCCGAAGCCGAGGAAGAATGAGCCGTAGCTGATGCCCAGGACGGCGATGTTCGCGGCACACCATGGCCAGAACAGGTCGCGGGGTCGGCCTTTGCGTTCCTCCTCCGCGATCACGTTGATGCCGTTGAGCTCGACGGGCAGACCGGCCGGCCCGCCGGCGCCGGGCGTCGGGCCTTGACTCTCGGTGGGGTGGACCTCTGCGGTCATGGCTTCCCTCGCGCAGTGGGCGGGTACGACTCGGACGGGTCGAGGACTGTGGACGGTACGGGCGATGACCAGTGTCCGGGTGGCGGGCCTGAATGAACAAGGGCCAGGTCGCGTAGACACGGGTTCGCCCGCTCCGGGCCGACGATGCGTCGGCCGAGCGGGCGAACCCGTGCCTGGAGATGCCAGGTAGCGCAGGGCGGAGGTTGGTTCGACCGGCGATTGGCCGGCGCCGATTCCGGGTACAGCCCGCGTCGCCGCCGCCCACGCCGCAGACCCTTCCGATGGAGACGCCATGACAGTCGATCTCCCCGCCCAGGCGGTCACCGCCGGGGCCGTACCCGAGGTATGTGCCCGTCACGGTCAGCCCGCGACCCGCCGGCGCAAGACTGTGTTCCGGTCCTACACGCCGAAGTGGACCTACGTCCTGCTCCTGTTCGGAGTGCTGCCGTTCGCCATCGTCGCCGCCGTGCTGCAGAAGCGCGTCAAGGCCCCGACCTGGCCCTTCTGCGCCGACTGCGGCAGGTTGCGCACCCGCCGCCTGCTCATCGGCGTCGGCCTGGTGGTGCTCGCGGTCGTCGGCGTGGTGGCGCTGTCCGCCCTGTTGGCGCCGAACGACTCGACCGCCGGCCCCATCGTGCTGGTCTTCGTGTTGCTGCTCATCGCGGGGCTCGGTGTGGCCAGCACCGCCGGCAGCGGTCCGATCGCCTCCGGACACGTGTCCAACGACGGCAGCACCGTGCACGTCCGCCGCGCGCACGACCGCTTCGCCGAGCAGGTCGCGGCCCTGCAGCCGGGCCCCGGGCGGCAGCCCCACCTGGCCTACCCGCCCTACCCGCAGGCCGGACCGCCGCAGTATCCGCCGTACCCTCCCGCCGCGCCGCAGTACGGGCCTGCGCCGCAGTACGGGCCTGCGCCGCAGGCCTGGCCCCACCAGGCGCAGGGCGACCAGCAGCGGTAGGGCTCGCCACTGGTCCTCCATGCGACCGGATGACCGTGAGTCGTGGCCGGTGGGTGAGGACGTTCGTCCAGGCGGAGCCAGCTGATGCAGGTCAATAACTCGACGGACACGTAGATCTTGAGTCGCTAGAGTTCGAGCTATTGCGGAACCGTCCGCCTGGGATTTGAGGAGCACTGATGTCTAAGTTGTCGGCCGGAGCTTCCATTCGCCCCTTGGCAACCGCAGTCGCAGGCTCGTAACGCCGCTCGTGTAGCGAACTCAGCCCACATCCCGGTCGCCGGGGCGAGGTGACACGTGTCACCGGCCCTTGGCGCTTTTCGGCGTCTCCGTTCGCCTTTCCGGAGCTCTGCTGTGTCCGCTCGTCGTTCCTCGATCCACCCTGTCCTTCTCTTACTCCAACGCCTGATCACTTCCCCGTTCGGCAGGAGAGCCCGACGGCTCAGGTCAGCTCCGGCTGCTCCAAACCTTGCTGACGAGACCGTCAGCCGCAACGTTCGCCTGCTGGGCTGGTTCAACTTTCTCGGCGACTTCCGCATGTACGGGCCAATCATGGTCATCTACTTTGCGCAGGTCACCGGCTCGTACACAGCCGCCGCAAGCCTGCTGGCGCTGAAGATGTTGTCCTCCGCGGCGTTCGAAGTCCCCACCGGCGTGCTCTCCGACCGGCTCGGGCGTCGCGGCACGATGATCGCCGGTTCCGTCGTCATGGTGGCCGCCCACCTCGGGTACGCCGGAGCTTCCGGCTACGGCCTCCTCGCGGCAGCTGTTGTTCTGGAGGGAGCGGCGGCCTCACTGTGGAGCGGCAACAACGACGCGCTTCTGTACGACACTCTGCTCGGAGCCGACCGGGAGGAGGAGTTCCCCCGGCACTCGGGCCGTGTGAACTCGATGTTCCAGCTCGCGCTCGCGCTGGCGGCAGCCATCGGTGGCGTGGTCGCCGGCGCGTGGTCGCTGCGTGCGGTGGTCGTGCTGTCGGTCGTGCCGCAGGTCCTGTGCGTGCTCGTCGCCTTGCGGGTCCGGGAACCGCGGGTGCACGGCCCGCTGGAATCGAACGTGCTGGTGCATCTCGGATCGGCCCTGCGCGGCATCCGCCGTAATCCGGTTCTCCGCCGGATGACTCTGGTGTCGGCGCTTCGTTACAGCAGCGAAAGCGCGGCTCAGTTGTCGCCTGTCTTCGTGGCAGGGCTGTGGCCGCTCTGGGCGCTGGGCGTGTGGCGCACCTTCGGCCATGGCGTGGCCTTCATCGGCTTCCGCGTCAGTGGTTGGGTGATCGGCCGAGTTGGCGCGGCCCGCACTCTGCTGTTCGGTGAGGTGTTCGACAACCTGGCGAACTTCGTGGCACTGGTCAAGCCGACGGTACTTTCGCCCGTGCTGCTTGGGTCACCGGCCTACGGCATGTCGACAATCGCCCAGCAGACGTTGCTGCAGCGCGAGTTCACCGATCGGGAACGCGCGACGATGGGTTCGCTCGGGTCGCTGCTCGGCAGCGTGCTGTACGCGCTCGTCGCCGTGGGGGTCGGCCTGGTGGCAGACCGTTGGGGCATCGTCGCGGCGTTGCTCGCGATCCAGGCAGTGGTCCTGGCCGCACTTCCCCTCGCCTGGTCGGTGCACGCACACGCTCTCCGACCGCCCGCTTGCCCCGACGCCCCTCTGGCCGGAACGACGCCAGGAGAGTCGGCATGAGCGCCTTCTCAGCCCCGGCGAGGCCCGCGGTAGACGTCAGAGTGCTGCAGGGTGACATCGCGTCGGGGTTCGGCCTGCGCCACCTGGGTCTCCGCGTCCGTGGCCGAACCGGCTGGCCGCGCTGGTCGAGCACTGGAGTGTGCACGTGAATGCCATTAGCCGTTACCTTTCGGTGCGCTTTAGTGGGCACACGATCGGTCGCCCCGCCTTGCGGTGGGGACGGTCCCGGTCTTGCCGGCGGATGCCGTGCCGGGTTCACGCTTCACAGCCACCTGCCCGCGTGCGCGGGTCTTCTGGTCGGCTCCACGTGCTGCCACCGAGCCACTCCCGGCGGTGTTGAACTCGGCCGCCAGGGCGGCCAGGTTGCGTGCGGCGTTGCGGTCACGGTCGATGACCAGCCCGCACGCCTCACATTTGTACTCACGCTCGTGCAGGGCGAGCTTGGCTTTCACCGCGCCGCAACCCGAGCAGGTTTTCGAGGACGGATACCAGCGGTCGGCCACGAGCAGCCGGCCGCCGTTCCACCCGGTCTTGTATGCCAGCTGACGGCGGATCTCGGCGAAGCCGGCATCAGCGATGTGCCGGGCCAGCCGGCGGTTGCGGAGCATGCCGGCGACGTTCAGGTCTTCGACAACGATGCTGCCGTGTTCGTGTGCCAGCCTGGTGGTGAGCTTGTGCAGCCCGTCGCGGCGCAGGTTCGCGACTCGAGCGTGGGCACGGCCAAGTCGGTTCGAGGCGCGCTGCCAGCGGTTCGAGGGGCGGCAGCCGGTGCGCCGGTCGGGCCCGGACTTTCGCGAGCAGGCCCGACCGAGCGCCCGCAGTCGGGCCTGCGCGGCGATGAGGTGGCGCGGGTTGTCGACCAGCTCGCCGGTGGACAACACCGCAAGGTGCTTGATCCCGACATCCACACCCACCACCGAGCCGGGCCGGGCCGGTTGCCGTTCGGGCCGCTGCACCTCAACGGTGAACGAGACATGCCAGCGTCCGCCGTCGCGGCGCACGGTGGCGGACATGATCCGCGCGGTGCCGTCATCGACACGGCGGGCGAGCTTACGGGCGGATTCGTGCAGCTTCAACCGGCCCAGCCTCGGCAGCACCACGTGCCTGCGGTCGGGCTCGACGCGGATCGCGCCGGTGGTGAACCGCACCGACGGTGTGGCACGGCGGCGCGACTTGAAGCGGGGGAAACCGACCGGCCTACCGGCCCGCCCGCCCTTACGGGAGTCAGCCCAGTTCTTCAGACCGCGGGCGAGAGCGTCCAGGCCGGTGTTGAACGCCTCTTTGGACACCTCGCCCCACCACGGCGCCGCCTCGGCCTTCGCGGCGTTCCACGCCTTGCGCAGCCCGGCCAGCGACCACGGCAGCGACGGCGTCAACAGCTCATCGGGCACACCATAGGAGCGCTCCGCCGCACGCTGGTCCATGACCGCCTTGACCCGGGCCAGCGCCCAGTTGTGCGCGACCCGCGCAGCCCCCACGTGCGCGTTCACCGCGCGTTCCTGACCCGGGGTGAGGTCCAAGGCGAACCGGTACGCCTGAATCGTCCTCACGTCGGATCCTCGGTGGCCGCCTCGACCGCCCGGCGCACACGGTCCGCAGCGGCGCGGCGCCCGTACAGGCGGACGCACAGCGACGTCAGGATCTCCCTCACATCGCCACCAGGTCGTCGACGACCCCGGACGGGTCCACCACCAACAGCCGGCGGCCCTGCGCGGACAGCGCAGCCTCGACATACTCGGCTCCGAACCGAGCGAACCGATCCCGGCGCTCCACCACGATCGTCCAAACGCCCGGGTCACGCAACAGAGAGAGCAACTTCTTACGTTCCCCGTCGAGCGCTGAACCGACCTCGGTCACCACCCGGTCCACGGCAAGTCCCTGACCCGTGGCCCACACCGTCACCCGGGCCACCTGCCGATCCAAGTCCGGCCGCTGATCAGCCGAGGACACCCCGGCGTACACCACAACCTGCCCGGCGTCCGAGGCCGCGCCGGTCAGCGGTTCACCCACCATGATCAGCCGGCCCAGCCGGTAAGCGGGAACGGGCAGCGTTCCAGACTCGTACCGCCGCCGCGCGGTTGCATACGAGATGCCAGTGGCCGCTGCCCATTCCTTCAAATTCACACCGTCACCATAGCTAACCCTTGAGCACTCCTGACCACCAACGAGCCAGCAGTTGTTGGCCCCCGCCGTGAAGGGCGGAGCACCGGCCCGCATCTCGGTAGTCAGAAGATCGCCCGCTCCGGCCGACACAGCGGTTCGGCCGGAGCGGGCGACTTCGTGGAAGATGTCAGTAGCGCAGGGCGCGGAGGCTGCCGTAGCTGTCGCAGGCCGACGAGACGCCGTCCGGACGCGGGCTGTCGTTCTCGGTCAAGTAGTAGTCGACCCCGGCCATCTCGCTGTAGGCGAAGATGCGAGCGAAGTCGATGGTGCCCTCGCCCACGTCGGCGAACGACCCGTTGGCGGCCATGTCCTTGACGTGGAACAGCGAGAACCGGCCCGGGTACTGCTTGATCAGCTCCACCGGGTCGGCGCCGACGCTGGACGCCCAGTACAGGTCGAGCTCCATCGCCACCAGGTTCGGGTCGGTCTCGCGGACCAGCACGTCGTAGCCCCGCACGCCGCCCTCCTGCGTGGTGAACTCGAACCCGTGGTTGTGGTAGGCGACGGTGATGCCCGCCTGCTTGAGCTCGGCGCCGACCGCGTTGAGGGTCGCCGCGACCTCGGAGTAGTCCTCGAGCCCCCACGAGCCCGAACCAGAGATCCGGACGTACTTCGCGCCGAACGTCCTGGCGTTGGCGATGACGCCGGCGAGGTTGTTCTGGAGGTCGCCGAGGCTGATCCCGATCGACGGGACCGCCAGACCCGCGTCGGCCACCAGGGGCGCCAGCGCGTCGGCCCGCTTGCCGTAGAAGTTGTTCACCGAGCCCGAGGGCTCCGCGTTGCGGTAGCCGCAGGCGGCGAGCGCGGCCAGGGTGGCCTGGGGGGCGTTCGGCATGGTGGCCCGCACCGTGTAGAGGACGAGGCCGATCCGGTCGTCGGGCAGCGCGCGGGTCCCGGGGGCCGGCTGCGACCTGCCGATCTCGGAGCCGGCGGCCGCCCGTACGATGCTTGCGCTCTCCTCGGACGTGATGACGTCGTCCTGCCGGAGGGCGTTGGCCAGCCCGCTGACGGTGCTCACGAAGGCGCCGTGGTCGGCGAACGGCGCCGCGGCCCAGATGGCGTCCAGGATCGTGCACCCGTCGCCAAGGTCGCGGTTGGGTACGCCCGAGTCGGCCCGGTTCCGGCCGAAGAACACCGTGGACGAGGCGGTGTAGCCCCAGGGGCAGCTGTCGGCGATCGCCGGTGTGGTGACGGGCGCGGTCGCGTCGGTCGACGCTTCGGCGGCGGCCGCCGACGCCGGTGTGAACGGCAGGAGGGTCGCGGCGAGCGATGCGGCGAGCAGGTGACGCGCGCGTCCCGATCGACGGTGGGACGGGCGGGTGAGGTCGGATTTCATGGTCTCTCCCAGTCAGATCGAAATTCGACGGAGGATCGGCGGTGGTGGCGAGGCCCTCCGACCCCGCCACCACCGCCAGCGGCTCAGCTCACCGTCACGACCACTGTCGAGGACAGGGTCGCCCCGACGCTGTCGGTGACGGTCAGTCGTGCCGTGTAGGTGCCCTTGCGGGCGTACGTGTGACTGGCCGACGCCCCGTGCACGGCGGCCGTGTTGTCACCGAAGTCCCACACGTGATCGGTGATGGTGCGCCCGGGCGCCGGCGAGGCGGTTCCGGTGAACGCGACCGCCAGCGGCGCGGTGCCCGTGGTGGGCGTGGCCGAGGCCGAGATCGTGGCCGCGGTCTGTTCGCGTACCCCGGCGCCGTTGAAGCGCAGCCAGTCCAGCGCCATCAGGTCGGGGGTGCCACCGGTCTGGTTCGGGTTGACGAAGACCAGGTAGAGGGTGGTCGTGCGGCCCGGGTCGGTGAGTTCGACGGTGGGCGAGACGACGTTGTCCCAGCCGCCGGTGCCGCCGATGGTGGCCCGGCCGAGAAGCTGACCGGTGGGGGAGTCGGCCCTGACCTCGATGTCGCCGCCGCTGCTGCCCGAGGCGACGCCGAAGGTGACCGAGTCGATGTTGCGGAGGTTGACCGGGCCGAAGTTGATCCACTCTCCGTGGTCGATGTCGCCGATGCGCTTGCCGGCGCTCGCGGTCGCGCGGTCGAGGACCTGGATGCCGCTCTGGCCGTCGAAGTGCTCGGCCTCCTTGCTCTTGGTCTGTAGCTCCGCGCGGGTCGAGCCGACCAGTTCCGGTGCGCCGTTCGCCCCGCCGTCGGTGTATTGCGCCGACAGCAGCGTGTAGAGGTTCTGGCCCGGGCCGTGCCCGTCGCCGCCGTTGCTCTCGGTCACCGCGACCCCGGTGCAGCCGACGTAGTTGTCCAGCGGGTGGGCGTGTGAGTCGTGGCCGAGCTGGGTCTGCACGACGACCTTGGAGCAGTCGGTGCTGTTCTCCTCCGGGTCGGTGACCGTGACCGTGTACGGGATGCGGTCACCGAAGTCGAAGAAGGCTCCGTCGGGGACGCTGAGGGTCACCGTCGGGCGGGTGTTGCCGGCCGTGATCTCCTGTACGGCGACGGCGGTCTGTCCGTTGGTGGCGGTGACGGTGAGTCGGGCGGTGTAGCGCCCGGGTGTGCTGTAGGTGTGGCTGGGGTTGGCGGCGGTGGAGTCGACGCTGCCGTTGCCGTCGAAGTCCCAGGCGTACTCGATGGCGGTGCCGTCGGGCCCGCTGGAGCCGGCGCTGGAGAAGGCGACGGTCAGGGGCGCCGGGCCGGTGTCCTTGTCGACGGTCAGCTTGGCCACCGGTGGCCGGCTGTTGGCGACGTAGTCGATGCGGTAGATGCCGGCGCCCTCGTTGCTGCCGCCCCGGCCGCTGCCGCTGCCCTCGCCGAAGTCGATGACGTAGAGGGAGCCGTCCGGCCCGAACTCCGCTTCGAACGGCTGGATCCAGGACATGTTGCCGAGGATCCCGTTGATGGACTGCAGGTCACCGGCCTTCGTGGGGCCGAAGCGGGGGTCGCTGAAGGTCTGCGCGGTGTCGTGGATCGACAGCGTCTTGAACCACCGGCGGGTCAGCTCGTAGACGATCCACTTGCCCTCGAAGTACTGGGGGAACTTGGTCAGCCGCTTGTTGGACGGGTCGTAGTCGTAGACGGGTCCGCTCATGGGGCCGCCGCCGCCCGTGCCCAGCTCGGGGAACTGCGGGGACGCCGAGTAGGCGTACCAGACCAGGGCCGGCTTGGTCGCCGGGAGGTTGGTCAGGCCGGTGTTGTTGGGGGAGTCGTTGACCGGCGCGGCGCAGTTGAACTTCGGCCCGGAGGTCGACGTGGCGAAGTCGTAGTCGTTGAACGGGGTGTTGTTGCCGATGCAGTAGGGCCAGCCGTAGTTGCCGGCGCTGGTGATCCGGTTGAACTCGACGGTCCCTTCCGGCCCCCGGTTGGGGTTGGCGGACCGGGAGTCGGGGCCGTAGTCGGCGACCAGCAGCGCGTTGGTCTTGGAGTCGACGGTGATGCGGAACGGGTTCCGCATGCCCATCGCGTAGATCTCGGGCTTGGTCCGGGCCGTGCCCGGGGCGAACAGGTTGCCGTCGGGAATGGCGTACTTTCCGTTGGGCAGGGGCTTGATCCGCAGGATCTTGCCGCGTAGGTCGTTGGTGTTGCCGGCGGTGCCCTGGGCGTCGTACGCGCGCCGGCCGGCCCGCTCGTCGATCGGGGTGAAGCCGCTGGACTCGAACGGGTCGGTGTTGTCACCGATGGCGGCGTACAGGTTGCCCTGCTGGTCCATCGTGACCGAGCCGCCCATGTGCGAGTTGGCGCGCGCCTCACCGCGCCAGGTCGGGATGGTGAGCAGGCGCTTCTCCGAGGTGAGGCTGACGCTGTCGCCGTCGACGGTGAAGCGGGACAGGTTCAGCTGCTTCTCCACCCGGTCGGACCAGAGCAGGTAGAGCCAGTTGTTGCCGGCGAAGTGCCGGTCCAGTGTCATGCCGAGCAGGCCGTCGGACTGGCTGGTCTGCTCCGGCGTGTAGGCGAAGTCCAGCAGCGTGGTGACCGCGAGGGTGTCCTGGTTGACGACCTTCAGGGCGCCGGTGCGCTCGATGTAGAAGACCCGGCGGTCCGGCGCGACCGCCAGCTCGAACGGGTCGGAGAGGTCCTGGTTGACCAGCGGGATCCGCTCGAAGTTGGTGGTCCTGGTGGCGCCGCAGTCACCGGGGGCGGCGCCGGCGGCCCACTTGATGCCACCGAGCAGGTGCGCGAGGAACGCCGGCTCCTGGAACGACGAGGAGCTGTGCCCGCCGGCCGTGAACCAGGAGCGCCCACCGTCGTAGTTCTGGCACCACGAGTACGCGTGGTCGGTGCCCTCGTCGAGCCCGGGAATGCCGTCGCGCACCTTGATCTGGGCGAGCGTGTGGACCTTGCCCGTGGGGTTGGTCCGCCAGTTGTACCACTCCTCGCTGCGCTCCCAGAGCTCCGGCAGGTCCTTCGTGGACGGGTGGGCGTGGTCGAGGACCTTGATCCGGCCGGGGAAGGTGCCGCCCGTGGCGGAGAAGTCCGGGTGCTGGTCGAAGATGGTTCCGACCAGTCCCTCGTACCAGGTCCAGTTCCGCTCGCTCGCCGAGGCGGCGTGCAGGCCGACCCAGCCGCCACCGTTACGGATGAATTTCTGGAGCGCGGCCCGCTGGTCGGCGTCGAGGAGGTCGCCGGAGGCCGGGGTGGAGTTGGTGTTGTTGAACACGAGGGCGTCGAAGCGGGCGAGGTTGGCGTCGGTGAACGCGCCCGCGTCGGTGGTCGCCTCGACGGCGAATCCTTGTTGGTCGCCGAGTTGCCGAATGGCGGCGACGCCGGCCGGGATGGAGTCGTGGTAGAAGTTCGTGACCTTGGAAAAGACCAGCACCCGGAAATTGGTGGCGGTCGCGGATTCGGCGGCGGTCGCCGGCGCGGTCGGCAACAGGAGTGTGATGGCCGCGAGCAGGGCGAACAGTAGCGTGCGTTGGCGTCTCATACACGCGCTCCTAGGTGGGGACGGTGGCAAGAAAGCGCTTTCCACGTTCCCTGCACCCTACGAGATCCATTTCGGCGGGTCAATATTCCGGAGGAACCCGCATTTCCGTCGCTGCGACAGCTTTATTGCATGCCGATAACCACTCCCTCGCTGAGGGAGTGGTTATCGGCGCTTAATTCAATATTGGAGACGGAATTGCGGTAGGACGCCTCAGAACCGCAGCCTGCGCAGGTAGCGGTAGCCGACCTCGGCCGTCTGCTGCGGCGTCACGTCGGGGGTGTCGTTCTCGACGATGTACTCGAGCACCGAGTGCTCCCGGAAGATCCGGGCGAAGTCGATGGTCCCGGTGCCCAGGTCGGCCATGTCGCCGGTGGACGCGTCCCGGTCCTTCACGTGGTACTGCAGGACGCGCTGCGGTGCGGAGCGGATGACGTCGAGGGTGAAGCCCTCGGGGTCCGCGGCGCCGTCGCCGGAGTTGATGCCGCCGGTGACGGCCCAGTAGAGGTCGACCTCCAGGTGCACGAGCTTCGGGTCGAGCTCCGCGGTCAGCACGTCCCAGGGCCGCTTCCCGCCGCCGAGGTCGATGGTGAACTCGTGGGCGTGGTTGTGGTAGCCGTAGCGCAGGCCGGCGGCCCGCGCCGCGGCGGCCTCGACGTTCATCTGCTCCGCCCAGCGCTTCCACTCGTCCGCGTTCTCGGAGTACAGGTACGGCACCACCATGAACTGCTGGCCCAGGGTGACCGCGTTCTGGATCTTCTGCTCCAGCTCGGCGGCGTTCGCGCTGATCCCGTCGTGGCTGGAGCTGGCCTTGATGCCGATGCCGTCGAGGAACTGACGCAGTTGGGCGGCGGTCCGGCCGAAGTAGCCGAGCGCCAGCTCCACGCGCGGATACCCGATCCGGGCCAGGTGGGTGAGGGTGGCGTCGTAGCCGGGCGAGCCCCACAGGGCGTCGCGCACCGTCCACAGCTGGATGCTGATCAGGCCTGCGGGTACGTGGTTTCGTCCCGTGGGGTGGATGGTGGCCGACGCGGCCGTCGCGCCGAGGCCGGACGCCGCGAGCCCGACGCCGGCGACGGTGGCCAGTGAGCCGCGCAGCAGGCTGCGCCGGTCAACGGAGCGCCGCAGCGCGGCCATCCCGTCGTGTCCGTAACACATGATTGCTCCTTGTCGTCAGTTATGCGGTGGGGACCAGGACGACCTGTTCGGTGCCGGTCAGGGACGGCAGGCCGTCACCGCCGGCGTCGGTGTAGGACGCGACGAACACCGCGGTCAGGTTGTCGTGCTCCGGGTCGTGGCCGGACGGCACCGTGGTCTGGATCGAGCCGGTGCAGCCGGTGGCGGTGGTCTGCGGGTGCCCGTGCTGGTCGTGGCCGAGGACGTACGTGACGGTGACCCGGGAGCAGTCCACCGGCTGGTCGTCGGTCACCCGTACCTCGAACTGGACGGTGTCGCCGAAGGCGAAGGGCTGGCCGTCGGCCGGCTTGACCAGCTCCACCACGGGCGCGGCGTTGCCGACCACGATCCGGACCGAGGCGGAGGCCGAGAGGCCGCCCGGGTCGCTCACGTTGAGCGTCGCGTTGTAGAGGCCGTTCTTTCGGTAGGTGAACGTCGGGTTCGCGGCCCGGGAGTCGACCTTGCCGTCGTTGTCGAAGTCCCACGCGTACGCCAGCCGGTCGCCGTCGTAGTCGGTGGTGCCCTCGCTGGAGAACGTGACGGTCAGCGGGGCGACCCCGTTCGTGGGTGTGGCCGAGGCCTGGGGGACGGGCGTGTGGTTGCCGGTCCAGCCGGTGTAGTCGATCCGGGCCAGCTGCGCGTCCGGGTTCTCGCTGAAGAAGCCGTCGCCGTACTCGAGCACGTAGAGCGCGCCGTCCGGGCCGAACTCCAGGTCCATGGGGTTGTCGAAGGTGATCGAGGGGAGCACCGGCTCGATCCCGGTCAGGTCGCCGTCGGCGTCCAGCCGGAAGCCCTTCACGTAGTCCCGCGTCCACTCGTGGAACAGCGGCATGCCGTCGTAGTGGGCCGGCCACGCCACCGGCGCGCGTCCCCGTGTCGTCGGCTGCGTGAACTGGTACGCCGGCCCGGCCATTGGGCCGATGCCGCCGGTGCCCAGCTCAGGGAACTGCGCCGAGGGGCCGTAGTTGTACCAGACCTGCGGCTGCTGCACCGGGGGCAGCTGCCGCAGCCCCGTGTTGTGCGGCGACTCGTTGATCGGCGCGGCGCAGTTGAACGGCGCCCCGGACTGGCCGGTGGCGAAGTCGTAGTCCACGTACGGCAGTTGCGCGGTGGCGCAGTACGGCCAGCCGTAGTTGCCGGCCTTGCGGGCGGCGAGCCACTTGCCGTGCCCGGCCGGTCCGCGCTGCGGATCGGGCGCGCCCGCGTCCGGCGAGTAGTCGGCGACGTACAGGTCGCCGGTCTCGCGGTTCAGCTCGATCCGGAACGGGTTGCGCAGGCCCATCAGGTAGATCTCCGGCCGGGTGCCGGCCGTGCCCTCGGGGAACAGGTTCCCGTCCGGGATGCTGTACCCGCCCTTCTCGCCGACCTTGACGCGCAGGATCTTGCCCCGCAGGTCGTTCGTGTTGGCCGAGGTGCGCTGCGCGTCGTACGCCGGGTTCCGGCCCGGGCGCTCGTCAATGGGCGCGTAGCCGCCGGACTCGAACGGGTTGGTGTCGTCGCCCGTGGACAGGTACAGGTTGCCCTTGGCGTCGAAGGCGATGTCGCCGCCGACGTGGCAGCAGATGCCCCGGTCGACCGGTACGTCGAGGATCTGCTGCTCGGTGGAGAGGTCCAGCTTGTCCTTGACCAGCCGGAACCGGGAGAGCCGCAGGGCACCCTTGAACTTGGCGAAGTCCGCGGCGGTGCCCCAGCCCGGTGCGTCGCCCTCGTTGACGTCCGGGGTCGACGGGTCGTCGACCGGGGTGTTCCCCGGCGGGGAGTAGTAGAGGTAGACCCAGTTGTTGCCGGCCCGGCCGAAGTTCGGGTCGATGGCGACGTTCTGCAGGCCCTCCTCGTCGTGCCGGTAGACGTCCAGGGTCGCGGCGACCGTGTTGCGGCCGGTGGTGGGGTCGTGCAGCCAGACCTCACCGGCACGGGTCACGTGCAGCACCCGGTTGTCGGGCAGCACCGCGAGGTCCATGGGCTCGCCCGGGTTGTCGTTGAGGGTGACCTTCTGGAAGTCGCTGTCCGGGGGCGGCGCGGCCGCGTCGGGCGCGGCCGTCGCGACGGTGGGGGTGGCGACGAGCGCCGTGGTCGTGAGACCCGCTATGGCGAGCGCGAGTCGTCTCTTCATCTGCCTCTCCTTGTGTTCGGGACCGGTCGGGGCAGGTCGAGGGGGTCAGCTACTCCTTGATGGACCTGTTGCGGGCATGGCGGAGTCGCCCGTCACGCCGCACGCCATTGGCGGGGCGGTCGGGAACGGGCGGAGGGCTCGGGTTAGGGGACAGGTGGCGGTCAGGTGTCGGCCGGCAGCGACCTGGCGGTTAACCGCGACGAAACACCATCGACCTGGCCGACGCTACAAAAGACATGTCCACGTGTCTATAGCTTTCCACTGGTGCGGCCAAACTTTCGTCCGAGATCGACGAAAGTGGCCTGTCGCGCTGCCTTCACCGCCAAAGTCGGGTGGGCTCGCGCGCCGGTCAACGGCACGACGGGGCACGGCGTGTACTCCCGCGCGGCCACCACGGATGCGCCCCGCCGGCTGCGATCACCAGCGCGCCGACGGCGAGGAGCGGCGGACTGCGTCGCCAGGCGCCGACCGCCATCACCGCGTCACCCGCGAGCCGCACCGCCTGCGCGGACGCGGGCATGTGCGCCCGCACCCAGCGTCCCCGCCGGGTGCGGGCGAGCGCGTCGAGGTCCGCCAGGCGCAGCACCGCCACCGAACCGGCGACCGGTAGCGCGACCCGGACGGCGGCCGCCGCCTTCGGATGCCCGCGCCAGAGCAGGAGGTTGGAGATCAGGCTCGCCGTGACGTCTGCCGAGATCTTGACCGGGTGGACCTGATGGACCAGCACCCGGTCGGACAGCCGCATGTCGCCATCGTCCACCCGCCCGGCAGCGGGAAGGCGGCGAATGGCAGCCCCGAACCGGCCCGGGCCAGGCTGCTCGTGCCGCCCAGGGCGTGTTTCGTCAGTGGCGCACCAGGCAGAACGGATGCCCCGCGGGGTCGGCGTAGATACGCCAACCGCGCCCATCCGCGCCATCGTCCAACACCGTTGCGCCCAGGGGCAGCACCTGCTCCTGGGCGCGGTCCAGGTCCGCGACACCGAAGTCCAGGTGGAACTGCTGGGGCCGGGCCGGATCGGGCCACCGCGGTGGCCGGTAATCCGCCACCCGTTGGAAGGCCAGGACGAGGCCGGACGGCGTGTGCAGCGTCGCCCAGTCGTCGCCGAGGGCCCATCGCCGATCCCGCTGATTGACGGCACCGCCAAGCAGTGCCTGGTAGAACTGGGCAAGTTCCGCCGGGTGAGGGCAGTCCAGCACCACGCACTGCAGGTCAGCGATCATGGGCCGACCCTACAAGGCACACCGGGGCACGGCCGGCGCGGCAACGAGACGGCACCACGGCCGGCCTAGTGGCCGGTGTAGAGGGCGTCGATATCGGCGGCCCGCTGCCGCTGCACCACCTCACGCCTGATCTTCAACGTGGGGGTGAGCTCACCGTTGGCCTCGGTGAAGTCGTCGGGCAGGATGCGGAAGGTCTTGATCGCCTCCGCCTTGGAAACCGAGCGGTTCGCACGGTCGACCGCGGCCTGGATGTCGCGGCGCAGGGCGGGGTCGTCGCGCAGTTCCGCCACCGATGCGCGTGGGTGACCGTGAGCGGTTCGCCACCGTTGCCATGCCTGCGGGTCGATGGTGATCAGAGCGGCGGCGTACGGCCTGGCGTCGCCGACGAGCATGCAGTGGCTGACCAGCGGGTCCGCGCGCAGCCGATCCTCCATCGGTGCGGGCACGATGTGCTTGCCGGCCGCGGTCACGAGGATCTCCTTGGTGCGTCCCGTGATCCGCAGATAGCCGTCCTCGTCGAGGCTGCCGAGGTCGCCGGTGCGGAACCAGCCGTCGACGGTGAACGTCTCCCGGGTGGCGGACGGGTTGTTCCAGTAGCCCTGGAACACGACATCGCCGCGGACGAGGACCTCGCCGTCGTCGGCGATCGCCAACTCCACGCCCGGTAGTGGCCGGCCGACCGTGCCGATCCGCATCGCCGACGGCCGGTTCGCCGTCAGCGCCGGGGAGGTCTCGGTCAGCCCGTACCCCTCCAGCGCCGTCACGCCGGCCCCGCGGAAGAAGTGTCCGAGCCGCTCGCCGAGGGGGGCGCCGCCGACGATCGCGATGCGGCACCGTCCGCCGAGCGCCGCCCGCAGCTTCCGGTAGACCAGCAGGTCGAAGACCCGCCGCGCCAGCCGGAGGATCGGGCCAGGGCCGGACGGGCGGTCGAGCGCCCGGCTGTAGCGCACCGCCACCCGGTCCGCGATGGCGAAGAGGCGACCCTGGTGCTTCTCGATGGCCTTCTGCTGCGCCCTGTTGTACATCCTCTCGAACACGCGCGGCACCGCGAGGACGAACGTCGGCCGGTATCGACGCAGCTGATCCATCACGCCGCCCATGCTGGCGCTGTGCACCATCGTCGCCCGGGTCCGCACCATCCCTACCTGGATCATTCGGGCGAAGGCGTGCGCCAACGGCAGGAAGAGCACCGTCGACGCCCTCTCGTGGAACAACTCCGGCAGCGCCGCGACCGCGTTTCCGACGTCGAGGCAGATGTTGCGGTGCGTCAGGACGCAGCCCTTCGGCCGGCCCGTCGTCCCGCTGGTGTAGACGATCGTCGCCACGTCTCCACCGGACACCGCGCCACGGCGGGCCTCCACCTGCTCGTCGTCGACGGTCCGGCCCCGGGCGGCTACCCGCGGCAGGTCACCGGCGTCGATCTGCCACACCTGGCTCAGCCCCGGCAGCCTGTCCCGCACGCCGGTCAGCATCGCGGCGTGGGCAGGTGTCTCCACCACGCACGCCACCGCGCCGGAGTCGGCCAGAATCCAGGCCAATTGGTCGGCGCTCGAGGTGTCGTACACCGGCACGGTCACCGCGCCGATCGTCCACACCGCATAGTCGACCAGAGTCCACTCGTAGCGGGTGCGGCTCATCAGCGCGACGCGGGCCCCGGGCTCCACCCCGGCGGCGATCAGTCCTCGCGCCAACGCCAGCACGTCGTCGCGGAACTGTCGGCAGGTCACCGCACCCGCGTCGCCGACGCCGGACTGCTGCCCGGGCCACGACCGGATGTCCGGGTCCGGGCGCAGGAACTGCACCGTGTCCGGTTTCCGTCGCGCGTTCTCCCACACCACGTCGGCCAGCCCCACCGACTCGCCGCCGGTCACCTCCGGCTTCACCGCGACGCTGCCCCGCATGCCCCGTACGCCCCCTGGCTGTAGACCGATGCTTCCCCGCATGCCCTGCTCCGCCGCGCGATTGCCCGAGGCGTACCTGGGTAAACGCTCCGCTCCGCCGCGGCGCCTCGTGCGTGGCCTGCGCTGATCCACGCCCGACCCGCCTGCCGGTGGGCCAGACTGCATGGATGAGAGGCGCGGCGCCGACGATCAGGTGGACGCCGTGGCGGTTCGTGACCGCGTTCGGTGTCGTCAGCCTGCTGTCGGACGTGGTGTACGAGGGCGCCCGGTCGGTCATCGGCCCCTACCTGGCCACCCTCGGCGCATCCGCGGCCCTCGTCGGCCTGGTCACCGGCGTCGGGGAGGCGCTCGCCCTGGCCGGACGGCTGGGCACCGGACCCCTCGCCGACCGGACCCGGGCCTACTGGCCGCTGGTCCTGACCGGCTACGTCCTGACCGTGGTCGCGGTGCCCGCTCTCGGGCTGACCAGCGTGCTGTGGCTGGCCGCGGTGCTGTTTGTCGCGGAACGTGCCGGTAAGGCGATCCGGGGTCCGGCGCGGGATGTCATGCTCTCCCACGCCGCCTCGGCAGTGGGCCGGGGCAAGGGCTTCGCCGTCCACGAGGCGCTCGACCAGGCCGGGGCGGTTGCCGGGCCGTTGCTGGTCGCCGCCGTTCTGGCCGCCACCGCCTACCAGTACCGGCCCGCGTTCCTCGCCCTGGCCGTGCCGGGTGTGGCGGTGCTGCTCCTGCTGCTGTGGCTGCGCGCCGGCGTGCCCGATCCGCGTCGCTTCGAACCGGGCCCGCAACCCGGCGCGAGGCCCGCCCCGCCGGACGCCCGGCTGCCCCGCGTGTTCTGGACCTATCTGGCCTTCACGGTGCTGACCACGGCCGGCTACGCCACCTTCGGCGTGCTCAGCTTCCACCTCGCCACCCGGCACGTCGTTCCGGTGGCGGTGGTCCCGGTCGTGTACGCCGCCGCGATGGGCGTCGACGCGCTCGCCGCACTGGCCTCCGGGTGGTTGTACGACCGGGCCGGGTTCCGGGTACTGGCCGCCGTACCCGTGCTGACCGCCCTGATCCCGCTGGCCGCCTTCACCACCACCGCGGCGCCCGCGGTGGCCGGGGTCCTGGCCTGGGGCGCCGTGCTCGGCATCCAGGAATCCACCATGCGTGCGGCCATCGCCGACATCGTCCCCGCCGCCCGGCGGGGCACCGCCTACGGAATCTTCGCCGCCGGGTTGGGCGCGGCGACCCTGGTCGGTGGGCTGATCACCGGCGCCCTCTACGACTACTCGATCACCGCCTTGATCGTCATCGTGGCCGGCATCCAGGCCGTCGCCCTGGCCTTGTTCGTCGCCACCGTTCGCCCGGCCACCCGGCCGGGTCACCCTTCAGTGCGGGGAGCTGCTGGATGACCGGCCGCAGCTGTCAGCGTTCGGGGTGGCGGCGGACGAAGTCCTGGTAGGTCTCGTTGGCGAGCTCGATCTCGCGGACCTGCGCGGCCAGCTCGGCGCGCCGGATGTCCGCGCTCGCCCGGGCGCGGGTCAGCCGCAGCTCGTGCCGCCGGTCGCGGGCGCGTGACCAGCCCCGGACGGCGGCCCAGGCGATCCACCCCCCGGTCGCGGCCAGCCCGGTCACGGCGAAGGCGAGCAGGAATTCCATCTCGGCGTCTCCTCCGCTCCGTCAGCCGACGTCCCGCCGCGCGGCCAGCCAGCTGCCCGCGCCGAACATGACCAGAACGTAGCCCAGCAGGACCAGGATCGGCAGCAGCGCGCTCGAGGACTCCAGTACCCCGGGCGTGCCCCCGTCGAACTGGGACCGTGCTCCCAGCGCGCCGGCCAGGGCGCCCGAGCTCGGTGCCAGTAGCACCTTCTGCACGACCGTCAGCGGGTTCAGCGCGAGGGCGAGCGCGCTGACCGCGTTCTCCAGGACCAGCGTCCAGATCAGACCGACCGCGATGGCCGTGGTGGCGCTGCGGAACGCGATCGCGAGGAACCACCCGACGCCGGCGTGCGCGGTGCAGATCAGCCAGGCCCCCGCTGCCGCCGCGACGAGCCGGCCGGGCGACGGCCAGTCGGCGGCCCGTCCCTCGACGGCGGCAAGCATCCCGGTGGTCAGCGCCAGCAGACCGAAGGTGAGGACCGCGATCAGCAGGGTCAGGCCGCACAGGACGACCGCCTGCCCGGCCATCACCTGCGCCCGCCGGGGCCGCTGGGTGAAGACGAGGTTCCAGGTGCCCCAGCGGTATTCGTTGCCGACCACGAGCGCGCCGAGGATCACCAGGATGGCGCCCCCGAAGAGCGGGAACAGCCCGATCCCGGTGGGCACGAGCTGGCCGGGCAGGACGGCTTCCAGCAGGGACTCGGCGGACTTGGCCTCCTTCGGCTCGCCGGCGAGCGCCAGGTGCACGAGGTAGGGCACCCCGATGCCGAAGGTGAGCGCGAGAACGAGCCAGGTCGCCGTCACCGTCCACACCGCCGGTCGCTTCCGGTCGGCGAACCAGGCCGCCCGCACCGCTGCCATCATCGGAGGCCTCCCGTCGTGGTCGCCGGCTCCTGCCGTTCGCGCCGCGCGGGCGCGGTCAGATCCAGGAACGCCTCCTCCAGCGAGTGCCGCACCGGGCGTAGCTCCCGCACGTCGATCCCGGACTCGACCAACCGGCGGTTCAGCGCCGCGGCCAGGGCCGGGTCGGTGGTGACCCGCAGCCGCCCGTCGACCGGCTCGACCGACCGGACCCCGTCGTGCCCGCGCAGGCATTCCGCCGCCTGGTCCAGCGGCTCGGCGTCGATCAGCAGCACCGCCTGGCCGAGCGACCCGCGCAGCTCGTCCGGCGTGCCGTCGGCGACCAGCCGGCCGCGATCGATGACCACGATGCGGTCGCAGATCTGCTCCACCTCGCCGAGGACGTGACTGGACAGCAGCACGGTGCGTCCCTGCCGGCCGAGCGTGCGGAGCAGTTCGCGGACGTCGGTCACCCCCGCCGGGTCGAGGCCATTGGTGGGTTCGTCGAGGATCAGCAGGCTCGGCTCCTTGAGCAGGGCGGCGGCCACGCCGAGCCGCTGCTTCATGCCCAGCGAGTACGTCCGGAACGCCGAGGCCGCCCGTTCGGTGAGGCCGACCTCGGCCAGCGCCCGCTCGGCGGCGGCGTCGGGTGCGCCCGCGTACCGGGCAGCCAGCCGGAGGTTGTCCCGTCCGGACAGGTGCGGGTAGAAGGCGGGTGACTCGATGAGGGCGCCCACCCGGGCCAGCTGCTCCGGAGTGCCGGGTGGTCGGCCCAGCACCCGGATCCGGCCGCTGGTGGGCCGGACCAGGCCGACGAGCATGCGCATGGTGGTGGTCTTCCCGGCGCCGTTGGGTCCCAGGAACCCGAGGACCTCGCCCTCACGCACCCGCAGGTCAAGCCCGTCGACCGCGGTGACGCCGCCGGGATAGCGCTTGGTCACCTTATCGACTTCAATGGCAAAACGGTCATTCCTCAACGTGACGCCGCAATCGTGCGATGCCGAGCGAAGAGCTGGCGGACCGAATTTTCCGTTGCGTTCATCTGCCGTCCCTCGAATTCCCGACCGCAACCCAGGGTAATTGCCCACCGTCAATTAACTGTCGGTTCCGCACGGCGGGGTCGGTGGCGACTAGCCTGATCGTGCGGTCGCCCCCGGTGTGACCCGCCGCCGTCGCCGGCCAGTGTGGCCGTCATGAAAGGCGCTCTGACCTGCGACAGTGTGGACGGTGCCGACAGACTAGCCGAGGTGGATCGACTCCGGAAGGCCGGCGGCACCCGGGTGCGCCGCGTTTTTGTCTTAGCCGCAGCTCAATGCCCTTCAATTCGCTTGCGCCTCCGCCCGGCGCGAAACATTTTGTTGACTTAAAACTTGATCTTGGGCAGCATGAAGTCACTTCAAGACGCCGAAGACGTTGTCATGGGGGGCTTATGAGCCAGTCGTCGGACGGTGGAACAAGCCTTGAGATGCGGCCCAAACTGCGACATGACGTGGTGTTCCTGGACGCTCCGGCCGGCGCGTATCTGCGGGGGCCCGACAGCGCCTTCCTGATCAAGGGCAGGTCGGCGTTCCGCTGGCTGACATCGCTCAGCCCCTACCTGACCGGGGAGCACACGCTCGCCCAGCTCACCGCCGCCCTCGACCCGGGCCAGCGGCAGACCGTGCTCACCCTGGTCCGGGCCCTGCTCGACCGCGGCTTCGCCAAGGACGCGGGGGACCGCAGCGCGCTGCCCGAGCCGCTGGCCCGCCGGTTCGCCGCCCAGATCGAGTTCGTCGACCACTTCGCGGACGACCCCACCGGCCGGTTCCAGCGCCTCCACGCCGCCCGGGTGGCGCTCTGCGGCGGGGGAGAGGCGCTGCTCGCCGCGGCCAGCGGCCTGCTCCGCAACGGCTGCGTCCGCCTCGACCTCCACCCCGACGACGATCCCGAGCGGTACGCCGAGGCGCTGCGCCCCGAGGTGGCGGACCTGCGCGCCGACGGCCTGCCGGCGGAGGTGCGGTGCCGCGACGGGGCGCCGGACCTGCGCGCGGTGGACGCCGTGATCTGCTGCACCGGTCCCGAAGGGCTGGCCCGCCTGGCCGCCCTCGCCCGCGACTGCCACCGGGACGGGCCGCTGCTCGTGCCGGTGCGCTGGGACGACGAACGCGCGGTGGTCGGCCCGACCGTCCGCGCCGGACAGACGCCGTGCTGGCACTGCGCCCAGCTCCGGCTGGCGGCCGGCGCCGACCCGGCCACCGCTGCCGAGTTCTGGCGTCAACTCGCCGTCGGCGGCGACGTCGCCGCGGCCCTGCCCGACGTGACCGCCCGGATGCTCGGCAACGCCGCCGCCTTCGAACTGTTCCGAGCGCTGACCGGCGCGTTCGCCCCGGACACCGGCGGCGGGGTGCTGCTGCTCGACACGGCCACCCTGGAGTCCACCCGGGAACGGGTGCTGCCGCACCCGGCGTGCCCGGTCTGCCGGGACGTCGAGGTGGCCGAGCCCGCGCCGCCGGCGGAATCCGACGAGGAGACCTACCAGCGGGCCGAGGCCCTCGTCACGCCGAACGCCGGGGTGTTCACCAGGTTCGTCGACGACCCGCTGGAGCAGGCGCCGTTGAAGACGGCCCGGCTGCGGCTGCCCGGCCGGCGCGGCCCGCGCGAGGTGACGGCCTTCGACGTGCACACCGTGATGGGCGCCCGGCTCGCGGCGTACCGCGTGGCGGTCCGTGACCACGCCGCCCGGTACGCGGACCCGGCCGCGGCGGTGACCGCGTCGGCGGCCGAGCTACGGGACCGGGGCGAGGAGCCGGTCCCCTGGTCGGAGCTGGCCCCCACCGAGGCCCCGCCGGCCGACGACCGGCGGCGCACCCGCTGGCTGACGGCCACCGTGCTGGGGCGGACCGGGTCCGTCCGGGTGCCGGCCGCGCTGGCGTTGCCGACCTCCGCGTTCAACGCCGAGGGCTGGGCCGAGCCGACGGTGGCCGGTGCCGCCGCCGGTGGCTCCCTCGACGAAGTCGTCGACCGGGGGTTGGCCGACGCGCTGGCCTACCGGGCGCTGATCGACGCGCTGCGCGGGCGGGCCGAGGTGCGTCCGGTGAGCGAGGAGGACCTGGTCGGCGACGACGACACCGCCTTCGTGGTCAAGGCCGCACACCGGTTCGGTCGCCGGCTGTCGGTCTACACCCTGGCCGGGGCCGCGCCCGCGCACGCCGTGCTCGCAGTCGCCGAACCGCCCGGCGGCGGTGACCGGGACTGGGCGCTCGCCGGCGGGTACGACCCGGCCGCCACCCTGCTGGCGGCCGTCCGCGACGCGGTCGGGCGGGTCCAGGTGCGGCACTTCGAGGGCACCGTCGCCGACCTCGGCGACCCGGTGCTGCGCGACTTCGATCCGGCGGCGCTCACCGTCGGCGCCGCCCCGGCCGCGCCGGCGGCCGCGCCGACCGACCGGGCGGCCGTGCTGGCCGCGTTGGCGCAGCGGGGGATGAGCGCCCTGCTGGTCGAGACGACGACCCGGGACGTCCGGGCCACCGGGGCCTTCCGCAGCGGCGTCGTCCTGCTGCGTCGGCACGCCCCGACGGCCGACTGAACCACCACGTCAGTGGTTTCGGCGAGGCACGCACCGCGAGAGGAGGTGACAACATGCCGATCACCCTGAACGACGAGCTCCGCGAGCTGGAGACCGAGACCTTCGAGATCGAGGAGGTCGAGGACGGCGGCGAGGCGCTCGCCGCCACCAGCTCCAGCTGCTCCTGCTCCAGTTGCTGCAGCTGCAGCACGTCGAGCTGCTGCAGCACCAGCACCAGCACCTCCAGCTGCGGCTGACCGGCCCAACGGGGTTGCCCCCGACGCTGACGACTTCCGGTCCCCGGTGCGACGCCGCATGAATGACGCACCATCCGCCGCCGGCCGACGCCGGCGAGCAGCCCCTGCGTGCCTCCGCAACCACCGTGGTGGTGCGGGCGGACCACCGACGACCGGCTCGAACTCGGCTCAAGGAGAGGCCTGTGCCGACACAACCCCCGACATCCGGCGTACTGCCCGACTCGGTCCGCAGCGAACTGCGCGACCTGCAGACCGAGACGTTCGAGATCGAGGACATCGCTGATCTGTCCGCCGAGCTCATGGACATCTGCAGCAGCAGCACGAGCACGTCGAGCTGCTCCAGCTGCAGCACGTCCAGTTGTTGCAGCTGCACCTCGTCGAGTTGCAGCAGCACCAGCTGAGCGACGGCGCCCCCGGTCGCTCCGGACGACCGCCCGGCGCCGCGCGCCCTGACCGCCAGAGGGGAGGTGGAAGGAAATGCCGGAACTGACTGAGGAACTGCGCGCGCTGGAGACGGAGACGTTCGAGATCGAGGACGTCGACGCCATCGACGCGATGGTCATGGACTGGTCGAGCTCCAGCTGTTCCTGCTCCAGCTGCTGCAGTTGCAGCACGTCGAGCTGTTGCAGCAGCAGCACCAGCACCGGATGCGGCGGCGGGTGATCCGCACCCGCCGCCCTGCCGTCCCCGCCGGCGAGCCACGCCGGCGGGGCACCGGTAACCCGCACCCGCACCGCAGCCCCGCGACCGCAGACAGGTGAACCGCATGATCGTCGATGTCCGGACCACCTCCACCGGGTGGGACAGCAGCCTCAAACAGCTCGGCGAGGCGTTGCACGAGCGATTCCAGGATCGCGCGCGGCAGCCGGCCGGCTCCGACGCGCCGCTCGACGGCGTCACCGTCCGCATCGCCGCCCTCGGCCTCACCGACGCGTACGCCGACGGCGGGGACGGGATGACCGGCACGGTGATGCCGATCTGGTTGCACGGCGCGACCGCGCTGGTCGGGCCACGGTGGACGGGCACCGAGCCGGGCCCCTGCCCGCTCTGCGTCCAGCGCCGGTGGCAGGCCATCCGGGTCCGCGATGAGCGGCACGCCCTGGAGCACCAGGCCCGGGTCGGCACGGTGGCCGCGCTGCCCCATCTCACGCCGTTCGCGGTCGACGCGCTGTGGCAGCTCCTGCTGGACGGGTGCCGGTCGCCCGCCGAGCGGCCGGGTGTCGGACGGCTGTGGCAGCTGCGGATGGACACCCTGGAGACCACGGTCGTGCAGGTGCTGGCCGACTCCGAGTGCCCGGCCTGCGCCACCGCCCCTGCGGACACCGCCGAGGCCGCGGTCATCCCGCTCACCAGCCGGCCCAAGCCGGACCCGTCCGCGTACCGGCTGCGGTCGGCCGGGGAGCTGGACCTGCCGGTCGCGGCGCTGGCGAACCCGGTGGCCGGCGCGCTCGGCGGCGGCGCGCTGCGGGCGTACAACGCCACCGCCACCGCACCGGTGACCGGCTACTTCCGCATCCGCAGCCGCTACGACCTGCACGAGATGTGGTGGAGCGGGCACGCCAACAGCTACGGCAGCAGCGAGACCTATGCCCTGCTGGAAGGGCTGGAACGGTACGCCGGCCAGTTCCCCCGGGCACGGCGGACCAGCGTCTTCGACAGCTACGCCAACCTGGCCCCGGACGCCCTGGACCCCGCCGGGCTGGGCTACCACCCGGCGTTCTACCAGGGACACGGCCTCTACTACGAGCCGTACGCGCCGGAGCGGCCGATGCCCTGGGTCTGGGGTTGGTCGCTGCGGGACCGGGTGCCGCGGCTGGTGCCCGAGCAGCTCGTCTACTACCTGGACCGGCGCACCGACCACCGCAAGTTCGTCCAGGAGTGCTCCAACGGCTGCGCCAGCGGCAGCTGCCCGGAGGAGGCGCTGCTGCACGGCATGCTCGAGCTGGTGGAGCGGGACGCGTTCCTGCTGGCCTGGTACGGCTCGGCCCGGCTCGCCGAGATCGACCCGGCGACCTGCCGCGACGAGCGGGTGCACTTCATGCTCGACCGGGTCGACCTGCTCGGCTACGACATCCGGCTGTTCGACACCCGGGCGGACCTGCCCGTGCCGGTGGTCACCGCCGTCGCGGTGAAGCGCGGCGACGGGCTCGGTCAGCTCTGCTTCGCCGCCGGCGCCAGCCTCGACCCCGACGACGCGATCCGCGCGGCGGTCTGCGAGACCGCCTCCTACGTACCCGGCTTCGACGACCGCGTCGCTGCCAGCGAGCCGGAGCTGCGCGAGATGATCCGGGACTACACGAAGGTCACCGAGCTGAGCCACCACGCCCTGCTGTACGGGCTGCCGGAGATGACCCACCACGCCGGCTTCCTCTTCGACGACCCGCCGCTGCGCTCGGTGACCGAGCTGTACGGGGACTGGCTGTCGGCCCGGCCGGCCCACGACGACCTGCGCGCCGACATGGAGTACCTGTGCGGGCTCATCGCCGGGCTCGGCGGGGACGTCGTCGCGGTCGACCAGACCTGCCCGGAGCAGGAGGTCGCCGGCGTGCACACGATGGCGGTGGTGGCGCCCGCCCTGGTTCCCATCGACTTCGGCTGGCAGCGCCAGCGGGTGATCTGGAGCGACCGGCTGGAGCGCTACCTGGCCCGCGGCACGCACGGACCCGACCGGCTCGGCGCCACCGGCCGCAACCCCCACCCGCACCCCTTCCCGTAGGAGCACCGGTATGCAGCAGGAGGCCCTCCAGGTCGTCCGGGAGTACGCCGAGGCGGTGTTCCGCCGGGCGCGGGTCCCGATGGAGCCGCTCAACTACGAGGTGGACTGGGTCGACCAGCCCTCCCGGCACACCAGCTACCCGGCCGCGCCCCGGGTGCCGCTGCCGGTGGACATCCCCACCCTGCCCACCCTGCGTGACCTGTTCACCGGGGAGCGCCTGCCGCCGCGCGGGGGCTGGTCACTGCCCGCCCTGGCGACGCTGCTGCGCCTGTCGTACGGGGTGCTCGACCGGCGGCTCACCGTGAACTGGAACCAGGACCTGGCCAAGCGGGCGCACTTCGAGCACGCCGTCTGGGGACGCGGCACCGCCTCCGGCGGCGGCATGTACCCGGTGGAGCTCTATCTGGTGGCCGGCGGGTCCGCGCCGCTGCTGCCGGGCGTCTACCACTACGGCACCGGCCAGCACGTGCTGGAACGGCTGCTGCTCGGCGACGTGAGCGAGACGGTCCGCGCCGCCGTCGGCGACCAGGCGGGCGCCGCGGACAGCTTCCTGGTGGCGAGCATCCGGTTCTGGAAGAACTCCTTCAAGTACAACAGCTTCTGCTACCACGTTGTCACCCAGGACCTCGGCGCCCTGCTCGGCTCCTGGGACCTGCTCGCGCGCGCCCTCGGCGTACCGCTGCCCCGACTGCTCGGGTTCGACCCGGCGCCGGTGGACCGGCTGCTCGGCTTCGACGGCGACCGGGAGAGCGCCTTCGCGGTCGTGCCCCTGAGCTGGGCGGGCGCCGAGCCGGCCGAACCGGTCGGGCAGAGCCCGGACCTCCGGGTCCGGTACCCGGCCTTCGAACGGTCCCGCCGACTGCGGGAGTTCCCCGCGGTGACCGCGGTGCACCGGGCGGCGGCCGCCCCGGCCGTCCCCGCTGCGGAGGCCCTGGCCGAGGCCGCGCCCCGCGAGCTGACCGGCGAACCGGTGGCCCTGCCCCCGCCGCTGCTGGAGCGCCTGGACCGTCCCCTGTCGACGGTGCTGGCGACCCGGTCCAGCAGCTTCGGCCGGTTCCGCCGGCCGCCCGAGCTGACCGCCGCCGAACTGGGCACCACCCTCGCCTTCGCCGCCGCGGGGCGGCACCACCCGGCCGACGCCGGGCTGCCCGCGGACGCGCCGGCCCTCACCCGCCTGTGGGTGTTCGCGAACCACGTCGACGGCCTCACCGCCGGCACCTACGGCTACTGCCCCCGGCGGCACGCGCTGCTGCCCGCCGCGGCCGAGCCCGACGGAGGCATGTCCGCGTTCCTGCAACAGCAGTACTTCCTCACCAACTACACCATGGGGCAGGTCGGCGCGGTGCTGGCCATCTCCGGCCGGCTGGACGCGGTGCTCGACGCCGTCGGGCCGCGCGGCTACCGCCTCCTCAACGCCGAGATCGGCGCCGTCGCCCAGCGAGGATACTGCGCCGCCACCGCCCAGCGGGTGGGCTGCGGCGCGGTGCTGGGCTTCGACAATGTCGCCATGGACGACGCCCTCGGCCTCACCGGCACCGACGAACGGACCGTGCTGTTCCTGCTGCTCGGGCGGCACCCGGACGGCACCGCCGATGTCGTCCACCGGCTCTGACCACACACGTCGACGAAGGAGAGACCCGTGACGGTGTCCCTGCCCGCACCAGCGGGCTCCGAGGTGTCCTGGCGGATGCCGGAGGTGTTCATGCTGCGCACCGCCGGCCTGCCGCTGGAGGTCGCCGACCGGCTCGCCTTCGACCGCAGCGCCGCCTGGGCCCGCCGCACCCTCGACCTGGAGGACCGGCTCCGGGCGACCGGGCCCCGGCTGGCCGACGCCCTCCAGGAGGCGGTGGCCCGCAACCTCGCCGACGACCGGCTGCGGCGGCGGCTGATCCGGCTCCGCCGCGACGTGTGGAACCTGCGCCGGCCCGACCCCGCCGACCCGGCGGCCTGGCCGGCGGCCGAACTGGGCGCCGGGACGCACCGGATGCTGGCCGACTGGCTGGACACCTTCGCGGCGTACCACCGGGAGCTGGCCGAGGGCGCGGCGGTGCTGACCGCGGAGCTGGCGCAGCGCCGGGCCGTGCTGCGCGAGCTGGCCGACGACCCGGACCTGCGCGGCGGCATCCTGCTCGCCTCACCGTCGCTGGACCAGTACCTGCCCACCTACCTGGCCGCGCCCGGCCGGCTCGGCAAGCGGGCCCGTCGGGTGGAACGGTCGTTGCTGGAGTACGCGCTGCGCACCGCCTGCAAGACCAGCCCGTTCAGCCGGCTCACCACCGTCAACGTCGGCACCTTCGCCCCGAGCGCCGGCCCGCTGCTCGACGTCGAGCCGGTGACCGACCGGACCGGCGACGGGAAGCGGGGCGCCGCCCGGCTCAACCTGGCCGCGCTGGGCCGGCTGTCGGCCATCGTCCTCGCCGACGAGACGCTGCGCGCGGACCTGCCGGTCGCCCTCACCACCGGCTGGCGCATCGAGCGCGGCCGGCTGCGCTACCTGCGCCGCCGCCGGACCAGCTCCGAGGACGGCGAGGCCGCGATCACCCTGGAGTCGATCCACGAGTCGCTGTTCGTGCTGCCCACCGGCCGGGTGTTGCACGACATCCTGGCCGCGCTCGACGGCGGCCGGGTCCGACGGCTGGCCGACCTGGTCGGCGAGCTCGCCACCGCGGACCGGCCCGCCGCGGAGATCGCCCAGTACCTGCACCACCTGCTGCGGGTGGGCCTGCTGGTGGTGCCGAACCTGCACCTGGACATCCACGCCGACGACCCGGTCGAGGGCTACCGGCGGGCGCTGGGGGAGATCGGCCGCGACTGGGCCGACCGGCTCGCCGAGCGGGTGGCGATCGCCAACCACCTCGCCACCGGCTACCCCGGGCACGACGTGGCGGGCCGCCGCCGGGTGCTCGCCGACATCCGGCGGGAACTCGTCGCCGCCCACGAGGACCTCGGCCGCGCCGACGTCCCGGCCCCGCGGACCCTGCTCTACGAGGACGCGACGCTGCGCACCGGAAAGCCGGTCACCGCCGACCGGATCCGCTGGGAGCGGGACGTCCTGCCCGGCCTGCGGGCGCTGGCCCGGATCATGCCGGTGTTCGACATCAACCTGCCGCGCCGGCTGGCCACCAAGGGCTTCTTCCGGGCCCGCTACGGCGCCGGCGGGCGCTGCGACGACCTGCTGACCTTCGCCCACGAGTTCCAGCAGGACTTCTTCGAGCACTACAGCGGGCGGATGATGCGCCGCCGGGCGTTCGACGCCGACAACACCTACGTGCGGCAGGAGAACTGGTTCCGGCAGGAGGAGATCACCGCGCTGGACGACGCCCGCATCGAGGTGGCCCGGCGGATGAACGAGGCGTACGACCGGTTGCCGGCCGGAGCCGAGGAACTGCGCCTGGACGACGACTTCATGACCGAGGTGGCCGCCATGGTGCCCGAGACGCTCGGCACGCTCGACCCGCGGTCGTTCTTCCTCCAGCTCGCCGACCAGGGCGACCGGCACCGGGTGGTGGTCAACCGGATCTACTCCGGCATGACGCTGCTGTTCTCCCGCTTCGCCCACCTCTTCGCCGACCACGACCTCGCCGGGACGCTGCGCGCCGAACTCGCGCGGCTGCAGCCGCCGGGCGCGGTGCTCGCCGAGTTGAAGGGCGGGTACGACGCCACCAACCTCAACCTGCACCCGGCGGTCACCCCGTACGAGCTGGTCTGCCCGGGGGAGGTCAGCTTCCGGCCGGCCGCAGAGCAGATCCACATGGACGACCTCAGCGTCGAACACGACCCGGTGAGCGACCGGCTGCTGCTGCGCTCGCGCCGGCTCGACGCCGAGGTGATCCCGGTGTACCTGGGGTTCCTGCTGCCGATGGCGCTGCCCGAGGTGCAGCAGGTGCTGCTCACCTTCGCGTATCTGGGCATGGCTCAGCCCGACCTGTGGGCCGGCACCACCGTGCCGCTGCCCGGGCACGGCATCGCCGGATACCCGCGCGTCGTGCACGGCGACCTGGTGCTGCAACGGCGGATGTGGAAGCTGCACCCGGACCACCTGCCGCCGCCGCGCACCCCGGAGCAGAGCGACGCCGACTGGTTCCTGCGCTGGCAGCGGTGGCGGCGCGACAACGGCCTGCCCCGCCGGGTCTTCGCCACCCCCGAGGGCAGCCGGCTCACCCCGGCCACCGACGACGGCCAGCCCGGCGCCCAGCCGGGTGGCCGGCCCGACCACAAGCCGCTCTACGTCGACTTCGACAGCCACTTCTGCCTGCAACTGCTGGAGGCGACCGGGCGGGGGGCGGGCAGCCGTCTGGTGCTCACCGAGATGCTGCCCGACCGCGACGAGCAGGTGCTCCGCGGCCCCGGCGGCACCCACGTCACCGAACTGACCGTGGAACTCAACGGCGTCCGCGCCGGAAAGGTGGATGACCGATGACGCACTTCCCGTCCCCGGTGGCCCACGACTGGCTCAGCGTCCACGTCTTCTACGCCAGCAACGCCAACCCGATGCTGGTCGAGGGGGTCCGGCCGCTGGTGGACGAGCTGCGGGCCGAGGGGCTGATCAGCCGGTACTTCTTCATCAAGTACTGGATGGAGGGGCCGCACGTGCGGCTGCGGGTGCTGCCCGCGCCGGGCGTCGACCCGGCGCTCGTCCGGGAGCGGGTGGACGAGGCGATCGAGGCGTTCCTGCGCCGCCGCCCGGCGCTCTACGAGGTGGACAGCGAGGGCCTGGGTGACCTGTACAAGCAGATGTTCCTCGCCGAGTACGGCCAACAGCGCTGGGACGAGGAGTACGGCCCCGACGGGGTGATGCCGATGCGGGCCAACAACAGCTGGCACCACATCCCCTACGAGCGGGAGTACGGCCGCTACGGCGGACCGGCCGGGATGGAACTGGCGGAGTGGCACTTCGAGCACTCCAGCGACGTGGTGCTGGACCTGCTGGCCACCACCAACGTGCACGTCCGGCCGGTGCTGCTCGGACTCTCCGCCCAGCTCACCATGATGACGTGCGCGGTCTTCCTCGCCGACGACCGGCGGATCGCCGAGTTCCTCGACGAGTACCGCCGGTTCTGGGAGGTCTCCTACTCCGAGCCGAGCGACGACTACCACGCCAGCTTCGACAGCAGCTACCGGCGGATGGACGCCGCATTGCGCGACCGGCTGGCCCAGATCCGCGCCGGCGCCCGGGAGCGCGCCGACGTCCGGCCCGGCGGCGTCGAGGGCCGCTGGTCGGCGCACTGCCGGGAGCTGCGCGACCGGGTCGTCGCGGCGACCGAACGGGGCGACCTGGTGTTCCAGCGCGGCGGCGCCGAGCCCACCGAGGTCCGCGACCTGGACGCCGCGCTGCCCATCCTGCTCAGCTCCTACGTGCACATGACCAACAACCGGCTCGGCGTGAGCATCCTCGACGAGATCTACCTGTCGTACGTGCTGCGGACCGCGCTGCTCGACGACCTCGCCCCGGCCGGCCCGCGATGACCACGACGGACGCGACCTGGACCCGGCCCCGGCTGCGGGCCGGGGTCGTGCTCGGCCCCGGCCAGTGGCGCGGCGAGAAGCTGGTCCACCACGTCAAGGACCCGGAGACCGGCTGGTTCTACCGCATCGGGCCGCGCGAGCACTTCCTGCTGTCCCGCATGGACGGCACCCGGACGCTGGACGACCTGGCCACCGAGTACGCGGCCACCTTCCGGAAACGGCTCGGGACGCAGAACTGGCAACAGCTCTTCGGCATGCTGCACCAGCGGCAACTGCTCGACGGCGCGACCGACCCGGCGGCCCTCGCCCGGCTGACCGCGACCGCCGCCGAGGGCGCGGCCCGCAGCCGGCGGGGCCCGCTGTCGGCCCGGTGGCCGCTGTACGACCCGGACCGGTTCTTCGACCGGCTGCTGCCGCGGCTGGCCCCGCTGTTCAGTTGGTGGTTCGTGCTGCCGGCGCTGCTGGTGGTGCTGGCGCTCGCCGGGTACGTGGCACTGCACGTGCCGGCGCTGCTCGACGTGGTCGCCCGGGGCGACCGGCCGCTCGCCGCGATACTGGCGTCGGTGGTGATCACCTGGCTGATCGTCTTCCTGCACGAGTGCGCGCACGGCCTGACCTGCCGGCACTTCGGCGGGCGGGGCACCGAGATCGGCGTGATGTGGCGATTCCCGATGCTGGCCCCGTACTGCAAGGTCGACGACATCGTGCTGTTCAGCCCGCGCCGGCGGGTGGCCACCGCGTTCGCCGGGGTGTTCGTCAGCATGCTGGCCCTGGTGCCGTTCGCCGCGCTCTGGATCTGGGCCGCGCCCGGGACGCTGCACGACCTGGCCGGCACGATGCTGCTGTTCGGCACCGCGACCGCCGCGCTCAACCTGGTGCCCTTCCTCCGGCTCGACGGCTACTACATGCTCAGCCACGCGTTGAACCTCGCCGACCTGCGGACCGACAGCTACCGCTTCTACGGCCGGTTGCTCCGCCGGGGGCCTACGGCGGTACGCGGCTACCGGCCCCGGGACCGGGCCGCCTACGCCCTCTACGGGCTGGCCTCGCTGGCGTTCGCGGCCACGCTGCTCACACTGCTCGTGCATTACTGGTACGTCACGCTGGCCCGCTGGGTCGGCGGCGGCTTGGCCGTCGCGATCCTGGTCGCGGAGGCGCTGGTGCTGCTGGCCCTGGCGGGATGGCTCGCCCGCCGGCGGGCCGCCGGGGGAGGGGCGGCCTGACAGCTCTGGCAGGCTGCTCACCATGCCGGAGCGTCTGCTCGATGACGAGACCCTGGAATCGTCCGCGGTGGTGGCCAACTCGGCGATGAACCGGGAACGCCAGCTCGCCGGCGTGAACAGCTACACGCGGGAGCTGGGCTTCAACCCACTCGAGTGGATCATGGCTCGGACCGCACAATCCCTGCAGACGACAATCGGCTGGCTGGATCTGTGCTGCGGGACCGGCCGCTGCCTCCTGCAGGCCGCGGACGCACTCGCCCGTGACGGACTCGATCATCTCGTCACGATCGTCGGCGTGGACCTCGTCGACTTCTTCGACCGCACGCCCGTCCCGGGCACGGCCCTGCAGCTGAGCTGTGCCTCCGTCACGTCCTGGTCGCCGCCGCGCCGGTTCGACCTCATCACCTGCGTCCACGGACTGCACTACGTCGGCGACAAGCTCGCGGTGCTCACCCGCGTGGCCGGCTGGCTCACCGACGACGGACGGTTCAGCGCCGATCTCGACCTGGACAGCATCCGCCTCGCCGACGGGCGACCCGCCGGCCGGAAACTGGCGACCGCGCTACGCGAGGCCGGCTTCACCGTCGACACCCGCCGTCACCGAATCGGGCGAAACGGGCCCGGCATCGTGTCGCTGCCCTACACGTACCTCGGCGCCGACGACCGCGCCGGAGCCAACTACACCGGCCAGCCGGCGGTCACTTCCTACTACGGCGAATCACCGGTCCCTCGTCGTCGGCAGGACGTTGGAGCGGACAGCAGCGAGTAGAAGCTCGGGGTTTCCGCAGGCCGTCCGCGTCACGGTTCGAGCTGCTGCCAGTTGGTGCGGCGTAGTTCCTCGGCCAGCGCGGGCACCGCGGACTCGGGAAAACGGCGTGCCCACCTGCCGAGCCAGTCTTCGTCGCTCAGGTAGAGCTTCCAGTCGGTGATGTCGGCGTGCCGCAGCAGCACGAACGGCACGGGCGATCTGAACGGCTGGAAGGCCGAGTTGTGAACCGACGACAACTCGTTCCGTTCGTGGAATTCCCCGATCACCACGCCGTCTTGGGTGTAGGAGGGCTTCAACAGCTGTGCCACCTGAGCGTCGCCAAGAATGTCGTTGGCACGATCCGCCGACACGTCCGTGAAAACGACGACAATCGCCTTGAACGCGATCGCCTCACCTTGCACGGGGTCAGCGCGCAGGAGCCTTCCCTTGTAGTCGTTCACGAGCTGGACGACATCCGCCACGCCGCGATCGGCGACCCGCTCCGGAGCCAGCCACAGCGTGTTGCGCTCCATCGCCCTGCCCACGAAGGGGCATACCGGCCCGCCACGGCCGAGGTCATTGTTGGGCATGGCAACGAAGGTCTTGATCCAATCTGCCACGGCGCGCAGCGCATTGAGATCGCTGTCCGCGAGACCTCTCGTCCTGCTGGAGTCCTCGAGATCCTGGACGGCGAGAAGGCTACGGGTCTGTGCTGGCATGGGATCAAATTACCGGCCGACCTGGCGGTGTGCGGCCGGATCCAGGAATGGACGATGACGGGGGCGGGCAGCCCGGTGTGAGCGTCGGTGGTCCACCGGCCGCCGCCCTGGGGGACGGCGGCCGGTGCGGCGGCGTCATCTTCTCGGCAGCAGTTGGATGATCGCGGCCAGTGCCAGTTCCAGCACGATGAGCGCGACCAGCCCGTCCCGGAACCCGCCGGTCAGATCCGCGGCCTGGTAGAAGACGATGCCGATCAGGGCCACCCCGACCGCGTTGCCGGTCTGGTTCACCGCGGCGAGCACCCCGGAGGCGGCGCCGGTGTGCTGGGGGTTGATCCGGGCGAGCACGGTGGCGGTGAGCGGGGCGAGCGCGATGCCCATGCCGATGCCGTCCACGGCCAGCCCCGGCACGAGCCACCCGGTGCCGTGTCCGGCCGCCTGCCACATGCCGTACAGGCCCACTGCCATCACCAACGCGCCGACGCTGACCACCTGACGACCGAGCCGGGCCGCGATCCGGTGAGCGTAGGTCGAGGTGGCCAGATAGCCGGCGCCGATCGCCATGAAGACGACGCCCGACTCCAGCGCCGACAGGCCCCGCTCGACCTGCAGGTAGAGCGCCAGGATGAGGAAGAACGACGCCTGTCCCATCCAGAACACCTGGGTCGCCACGAGCCCGACGGAGAACGCGCGCTCCCGGAACAGCGTGAGGTCCACCAAGGGCTGCCCGCTCCGCCGCTGGGTCGCCACGAAGAGCGCGAACAGCAGCACCGACGCGGCCAGGCTCAGCCACGTCCACATCGGCCAGCCCTGCTCGCGTCCCTCCACCAGTGGTAGCACCAGCGCCACCAGCGCCGCGCTGACCAGGACCACGCCGACCAGGTCGAGCCGGGCCTCCGGGCGGCGGGACTCCGGCACCCGGCGGAGCAGGGCCAGCGCGGCCACCCCGATCGGCAGGTTGATGAGGAAGCACAGCCGCCAGTCCAGGCCGAACAGGTCCGCCCGGATCAGGAGGCCGCCGATCAACTGGCCGAAGACGGCACCCAGACCCAGCGTCAGGCCGTACCGGGCGAACGCCTTCGGCTGCTCGGCCGGCGCGACGCTGGTGCGCACGATGGCCAGCACCTGCGGCATGAGCAGCGACGCCGCCAGCCCCTGCAGCACCCGGGCGCCGATCAGGACGCCCACGGTGGGCGCCAGCCCGCACAGCACCGAGGCCGCGGTGAACAGCGCCACGCCGAGGCCGAAGATCCGTCGGCGGCCGTACCGGTCGCCCAGCCGGCCGCCGGTGATCAGGCCGGCGGCCACCGCGAGGACGTAGCCGGCGACCACCCACTCCAGCGCGGCCGGGCCGGCGTGCAGGTTGCGTTGCATCACCGGCAGGGCCACGTTGACGATGAATGCGTCGATGGCGGTCATGAACGTCGAGGTCAGCAGCACCGGCAGAAACGCGCCGGGCCGCGCGGCCGGTGCGGTGACCCGCACCGGCCGCGCGCTCAGGACGGTCATGCCGGCACCCGGTCCAGGAAGCCGTGCACGGTGGCGATCCGGCCGTCGGTGACGACCGCGACGTCGAAGCCGGCGACAATCGGCTCGCCGCCGCGCGGGCCCAGGTGCCAGGTGAACCGCGCGAGATCGTGGTGCGCGTCGACCGGGCCGGCGAGGCTGAACTCCAGGCCGGCGAACTGCTGCTGCACGCCGGCGATCAGCGCGTCGATCTGGTCGCGCCCGGCGACGGCGGCCAGCGGGTCGGTGTACCTCCCGTCGGCGGTCCAGACCTCGTCGATGAGGGCCCGGCGGGCGGCGGGGTCGGTGGTGTTCCAGGCGGCGAGGTACTTCTCGATCAGTTCCATGGCCACGACGCTATGAGGGATCGGGCGCCCGGGAATCGGTAGCGCTTAGGTACCGCGTACCTGTGTAGGGTTCGGGAATGTTGCACGGCCGGGCCGCAGAGCAGGACCGGATCGCGGCCCTGGTGGCACGGGCCCGGGTCGGGGAGAGCGCCGCGTTGGTGCTGCGGGGCGGGCCGGGCATCGGCAAGACCGCGCTGCTGGACTGGGCCGCCGAGCTGACCTCGCCGGCCGGCCGGCCGCTGCGCGTGCTGCGCGCCAGCGCCGCCGAGTTCGAGGCCGAGCTACCGTTCGCCGGGCTGAGTCAGCTCGTGCGGCCGGCGCTCGACCGCCTCGACCGGCTGCCCGCACCGCAGCGGCAGGTGCTCGCCGCGGCGTTCGGGCTCGGCGGCGGCGCCCCGGCCGACCGGCTGCTGGTGGGGCTCGCGGTGCTGTCGCTCCTGGCGGACCTGGCCGAGGACGGTCCGCTGCTCTGCCTCGTCGACGACGCGCACTGGCTGGACGGTGTCTCCGCCGAGGCGCTGCTGTTCGCGGCGCGCCGGCTGCACGCCGAGGGCGTCGTGATGATCTTCGCGGCCCGGGACGGGAGCTTTCCCGCCCCCGGCCTGCCCGAGATCACCGTCGGGGCGCTCGCGCCGGCCGACGCCGTCCGGCTGCTCGACCCGCGGCTCGCTCCCGAGGTGCGGATGCGGGTGCTCGGCGAGGCGCAGGGCAACCCGCTCGCGCTGATCGAGCTGCCCCGCGTCGTCCGGGCCGATGACGCCGGTGGCCCGCTGCCGCTCACCGACCGGCTGCAGGCCGCGTTCCACGGCCAGGTCGACCGGCTGCCCGCCGGTGCCCGGACGCTGCTGCTCGTCGCCGCCGTCGAGGACAGCGGTTACCTGGACGTGCTGCTGCGCGCCGCCGCCCCCCTCGGCGGTGGCCCGGCGGACCTGCGGCCGGCGGAGGAGGCCCGGCTGGTCGAGGTCGCCGGCCGGCGGCTGCGGTTCCGCCACCCGCTGGTCCGCGCCGCGGTGCACGCCGCCGCGACGTACCCGGAGCGGCTCGCGGTGCACCGCGCGCTCGCGGAGGTGCTCACCACGCTGGACACCGCCGACCGGCGGGCCTGGCACCTCGCCGCGGCCACCACCGGACCGGACGAGCAGGTGGCCGCCACCCTGGAACGCACCGCCGAGCAGGCTCGCGGGCGCAGCGGCTACGGCGCGGCGCTGGCCGCGTTCGAGCGCGCCGCCGAACTGAGCGGCGACGAGACCGCCAAGGCGCGCCGGCTGCTGCTGGCCGCGGAGAGCGGCCTGCAGTCCGGGCACCTGGACAACGCGGTCCGACTCGCCGAGCGGGCGGCCGGCCTGGTGAACGAGCCGGCCTTCCACGCCCGCGTCGCCTGGGTCGAAGGGCATGCCTGGTTCTGGCAGGGCGGCCACCAGACCGCGTACGACCTGATGAGCCAGGGCGCGCAGCTCGACCCGGGACAGCGGGACGCGTTGCTGGTGGCGGCGTTCCACCCGGCCTGGTACCTCGGCGAGCCGTACCTGAGCGCCTGCCTCGACCAGCTCGCGACCCTCGACCATCCGGTGGCCCGCTACCAGGTCGCCGCCGTCCGGGGCCGACCGCTGCCGTTGGCCGCGGTGGCCGCCCAGGTGAGCGCCGAACCCCGCGACCGCGTGCAGCTCTGCGGGCTCGGCTTCGTCGCCGGGCAGGACGCCGACACGTACGAGCTGGCGGCCGGCCTGGCCGCCCGCTGCCGCGCGGAGGGCGTCCTCGGGCTGCTGCCCACGCTGCTGTTCTTCCTCGCCGAGGCGGAGTTCTTCCACGGCCGGCACCGTGACGCCGAGGTCAGTCTCGACGAGGCGGTCCGGGTCGCCCGCGACGGTGGCCAGCCGCTCTGGGTCAGCCAGCTGCTCGCCGTGCAGGCGATGCTGGCCGCGGTGGCCGGCGACGAGGCGCGCTGCCGGGAGCTGGTGGCCTCGGCGCTGGACGGTGCCGGGGCGGGCGCCGAGGCGGGCGGTCGGGCGTGGACGTTGTGGGCGCAGGGACTGCTCGACCTCGGCCAGGGCCGGGCCGAGTCCGCCGTGGCCCGGCTCGCCGCCCTGCAGGAGAACCCGTACGCCCACCAGGTGTGCGCGTACCGGAGCGTGCCCGACCTGGTCGAGTCGGCCGTCCGGGCCGGCGTGCCCGAGCAGGCCCAGGAGGCGTCCACGCGCTTCTCGGCCTGGGCGCAGCGGGTGGACCAGCCCTGGGCGACGTCCCTGGCGTACCGGTGCCGGGCGCTGCTCTCCGGCGACGAGCAGGATTACCTGCTCGCCCTGAAGGTCGACGGTCGCCCCTTCGAGCAGGCCCGCACCGAGCTGCTGTACGGCGAGTGGTTGCGCCGCGCCCGGCGCAAGGCCGACGCCCGGGGCCGGCTGCACGGTGCCCTGCAGACGTTCGACCGATTGGGCGCGGCGCCGTGGGCGGCGCGGGCGCGCGGAGAGCTGGAGGCCAACGGCCTGCGCGCCCCGCAACCCGCCGCGTCGGCCGCCGCCGAACTCACCCCGCAGGAGCTGCAGATCGCCCGGCTCGCCGGCGAAGGATTGTCCAACCGGGACATCGCGGCGCAGCTGTTCCTCAGCCCCAAGACGGTTGCGTACCACCTGTACAAGGCGTACCCGAAGCTCGGCGTCACCAGCCGCACCGAGCTGGCCGCCCTGGCGTTGTGACCGGTCCCCCTTCAACGATGCCAGTCCCTGAGAGGCACCCGAGCGCCAAGGCGTGACGGTCGGTCAGGAGGGCGAGCTTGGCCACCGGGGCGCCGATGGGCTCGGACACGGCCCGGAACTGCATCTGCAACCTGGGGAGCAGCCAGGCGTCGCCCGGGCCAGTAGATCCCGGTTGCAGTGCGCGCCTCGGGACGCGCGGATCTGCCGATGAGCGCGCACCCGTCCGTCACCGACTACGGCTCGGGTCTGCGAGCCAGCCGCTCACGCTCGGGTGTCGATGGTGATCGGCTGCCTGAGGATGGTGCGCTGCTTGTCGGGTGCGACCTTGCGGAAGTCGCTGAGGTAGATCTCGTGGTGAGTGCCGGCCATGCGAAGCCTGTGCCCAGGGATGAACTTATGATGCAGTTGCGCGAGCACGCCGGCCTCGTCGTCGAAGGAACCGACGTGCAGCGTCTGCACGCACCGCCCTTCGGACAGCGTCTGGAGGCGGACGTCGTCGAGAAGCGCCGGTCGGTGCTTCGCTCCGGTTTGCTCGACGGCGGTCGTGAACATGGTCTGGTCGATCCAGTCCGGGACCATGAGCATCAGCGTCCAGTCCCACCGTGACTTGTCCCGTACGGCGGTGAAGGAGTCCATGTCCTCGGCCCACCACAGGCCTTCCAGGGGCGGAACGACGTAGTCGCGCCCGAGGTCTCGCTTGCTGGCGAATTTCAGCTTGTACGCCACTGGGTAGAGCGCCTCGATCGCCTCTGTGAAGGCGGGCGAGGTGTTGGGGTCGCCGCGGCCGTCGGTCATGAGGTACTGCATGTCGGGTACGTCGACTATCCGGAACCGGCCTCGTTGTGCTTGGTAAGCGTCAAGGGTCTTCTTGAAGTCGGTCTTGTCGTCAGTTTTGTTCGTCACCGGGCACCTGGACTCGGCTGGCGAGCCACTGCCTTTCTGCCTCCATGAGGCTCAGGGAGTAGGAGAACACCTCGCGCGCCGCGAGCGGGAGGGGGGCTTGTGCCTGCTGCACCGCCTGGACGGCCCGGACCGCGACGATCTGGGCTTCGATCTGCGCCAGTCGTTTGCGCAGCGCCTGCGCGTACTGCTGCGCCGAGAGCAGGGACAGGTTGGCGACGCCGACCAGCAGTGGGTGTGGGACTGGCCGTGCCTCGGCGACGAAGGCCAGCGCGTTACGTGCCGCAACCTCGCGGCCCTCAGTGGTGGCGTGGAAGACGCGGCGGGACTTCGCGGCGGCCGGAGCCTCCGGGACATGGAGCAGGCCGCGCTGCTCCAACTTAGCGAGTAGGTAGTAGATCGAGGAGAACCCGATATCGGTCCACTGCCGTATGCCGCGTTGCTCGATCACCTGCTCCAGGTCGTAACCGTGCTGCGGCCGTTCGATGACCAAGCCCAACACGGTTAGCTCAGCGGGAGTCAACTCCACGTGCATACTCTAGCGCTAGAATAGCGACTTGGTGTCGGTGGTTCCCTCACAGGATGTGACGGCGTGGACCCGCAAGATCCGACGCCCTCAAACTTCCGCCCGACCGTGCGGCATCGACTGCTAGCCACGATCAGGTGTGCGCTCATGCCGCGAGGCGCTCGTTACGCAAGGTAACCTGACCGCCGGTGCCTGCATCCGGACGTGCCGATGAGCGAGCGCTTGTCGCGGTACTCCGATGGAGGTTAAACATCCAGCTCGTAGCACGGGGTTTCTGGCCATGCATGTCCTGAGGGACAACGTCGCCGTTACCGCGGATGCGGTCGTCTTCGGGCGGGCGCCTAGCGGCCGACACGTGGTGACCGGCGGCCCGACCGGGGAACCATCGGCCAGGTCCAGGTCCCTTAATTAGGTATGGGCTTGCTTCGCAGAGCGGAACCCGCCGGCTACGAGGACTTCGTCGCCAGCCGGTACCGCGAGATCGTTCGCTTCGGCGCGCTGCTGACCGGTGACGGCCGGCTGGGTGAGGATCTCGCCCAGGAGGGTCTGATCGCGGCCTATCGGTCGTGGCATCGGTTGGGCGTGCCGGACGGGCGACCGGAGGCGTACGTCCGGCGGGTGATGGTCCGTACCGCGATGCGGGCCAGGCGCCGGCGCTGGCGCGACGAGGTGCCGACCGAGGAGCTGCCGGACGCGTCCCGTCGTGGCTTCGCGGATCAGTCGGATCTCAGCGTGCAGGTGCTCGCCAGCCTGCGCCGGCTGCCCGCCGACCAGCGGGTGGTGCTCGTGTTGCGGTTCTGGGCCGACGCCTCCGAGGCCGAGGTGGCGCAGACCCTCGGCGTTGCGGTGGGAACGGTCAAGAGCCGCACGTCCCGTGCCCTGGCGGTGCTGCGCGCCAGCGGTCTATTCGTCGAATCTTCCAAGGAGACGCCGTGAATCCCACCCACGTCAGAGAACTACTCGAACGCGCAGCCGCCTCCGTGACGCCGACCGAGACCGATCCCACCTCCCGGCTGGTCAGCCTCGGGCGGCGCAGCGTGCAGCGCCGTCGCCGTGCCTGGGGAACTGCCGGCTCCGTCGCCGTCGCGGCCGCGGTCGCGGCCATCGTGGCCCTGCCCCTCCGAATGGCGGCCCCGGACCGGTCCGAGGCCGCCGGGGCGCCCGGGACCACGGTGAGGCTGGGTGGCCTGTCGGTCGTCGTCCCGGAGGGCTGGCGGACGAGCGAGGTCACGACCTTCGACCCCTGCGTCGCCGAGCCGCACACCGTCTACCTCGCCGCGAGGTGGGGTTCCCCCCGGGACACGCAGCCCAGGTCTAGGTGCCCGTCAGAAGGTCAGGCGTGGATCGCTCTCGTGCAGGACGCCGTTCCCCTGTACGTCAACCCGCAGCGGCTGGTGGTCAAGGACGGGCAGTTGCTCCAAGTCACGGAGGACGTTACGCAGTCCCAGTGGACCTACCGCGCCTTCAATGAGGAGGAGAGGGCGACGGGAGTCTTCATCTCGGGTGACGAGAAGGGTCGCGAGCAGCTGCTCAAGCGCGTCACCTGGCCCGCCGGACCGGCGGCTCCGGCCTCCGGCGGACTGATGTTGCCCGATCGCATCACCGGCGCCGTCAGCGAGCACGCGGGCCCCATGGTCACCGCGACGGACGCCAAGACGCTGACCCGGATCCGGGCAGCCCTCGCCGAGTTGCGCGACCCCGTGCCCGCAGGTGAGGAATGCACGCTACAGGTGCCCGGTGCGGTCGGAATCGCCCTCGACGGCGTCACGGTGGTGCTGGGTGACGCGACGTGCCCGCAGGCGATCTCGACCGGCGGCGGTCGCGTCCGGGTGCCGGCCCGGCTGGGCAAGGAACTGCTCAACCTCATCGTGGCGAGCGACCGCGCCGCGGCCGAGCGTGCCGCCAAGGATTGATCGAACTACTCCCGCCCGTCGGCGGGAGACCTCGAAGGCCAGCCCCTGACCCGTAGGTTAATACCGCTGGTCAGGGGTCGACTCGCACCGTGCAGCTCGTCCATGACGTCTTGATGGCACGTCCCCGCCTTGGCCTCGATGGGGTTTGCCGTCGTTGCGTTGAACGTCCTCTTCTGCCGCCGAGCCGGTCGCTTTGCTGGGCGTCGTCACTTACCCGGACGCTGTCCGGGTGCCTCCTCGGCTGTGAGGTCTTGGCTGGGCTCGCAGCAGACGTTGTTGGCGGTGTTGCCGATGTTGGGCTGCTATCCGAAGGGGGTGGGCGGTCTTGTGAACGCATGGTCGCGGGGCGCCAGGCGGTGGCGTGGTCCGGCTGCGCGGAGCACCACGTCGAGGACCTGGTCGGGGTTGGCGGCGTAGCTTGTGCTGAACCAGGCCATGTTCGCCTCCACCACGACCCCTGTGGCATCGAGGACGAACAGCCGGTACTCCAGCAGGAACGTCACGATCTCGCTAACCAGCACCGGGCACAACTGGGCCTCGACCCTGCCGGCGCCACCGTCGCTGTGGGACTAGGTGGAGGCCACGAAGCTTGAGCGGCGAGAGCAGGAGCGGCGCGCGGAGGAGTACCGGCGGCGGGAAGAGGAGCGGCGCTGGGGTGGGCGCCCGCCGGGGGAACGGTTGCGTCAGGTCCGGGGCAACGTTCAAGGGATCGCCCTGCTGGACCGGGACCTCGTCGACGGCGTTGCCGAGGCTGACGACGTCATCCAGCGCCGGATCGCGGTCTGGGCCGCGCGGCAGGCGTTCGCCCTCGCCGGCATCGCGGACCTCGGCTGGATGGCCCCGGCATGGGCGGCGCTGGAGCACGGAGACCCCCTGCCCGCCGAGTTCACCGACCCGAAGGCGCTGCTAGCGCGGATCTCGGGCGCGCAGGAGCCCGGCGGGTACCGCATCGTCGGGATGGTCCGGCAAAGCCATGGCGCGGCCCCTTCGCTCGGCGCGATACTCGACGGCCCGGTGGATCCGGCAGCGATGGCGTTGCCGGCGCTGGCGGCTGCCGCCGGGCCGGATCCGCTGCAGGCCGCGCTGGAAGCGCTGTGGGCGGCGATCACCACCTACGCGGCTCGGCGCGCGGAATTCCTGGCAGAAGTGCGCCGGGCGTTTCCCGTCGTCGATTCAAAGGGCCCACGCTGACGAAGTGCCATCCGCGATCGCGACCTGCTGCTTCATGCGGCGGCCCTACCGGCGTCAGGGCAATGCCTGCGGGCACTACGAAACACGGCCCAATTGGCCCTGAAGGTCCCGCCGTCGCCGTGCGCTCACATGCCGCCGTCCGAGTGTGGCGGCCGTCGGACGGGGCGTTCGAGCCGGTCAGCTCACGCGGGGCCGTCGAGATAGCCGACGTCGGTAGAACCCGACGCGATCCGGACGCGATACCCCCAGTGCCGTAAGACCTGGGCGATCTTCGCGGCGCCGGTCGGGTTAACGGAGTGGACGTTGATGACGCCGACGTCAAAGGGGCGCTTGTCGAAGGCAGCCCGTTCCAGGACCTCCACGACCGGCCAGATCGTGTCGTCCCCGCCGAGATCGTGGTCTAGCCACAGCTCGTCCAAGCGCCGGTCCCGGTACCGGTCGAGGAGTTCAACCCCGGCGGCGCTGGTACGGGCCACCTGGGCACCACGGCCATCCACGAACGAACGAAGGTCATCGACCAGGACGATCGTTCGGCGGGCATCCACACGATGATGATGCCTGGCAGCATCGTGACGCGACATCCGGATTCGCCGCGATCCGCGCGTCGCCGAAGTCGACGGCGGGCGCTGCTCGCCGGCGACGGTCGTACCGAGGCGCGTGCCTCTGGTTGAGCGTCATGTGGGTTGGCGGTCGTGTACCGGGAGGAGCAGCCACCGGGCGAAGCAGCTCTGGTCGTCAATTTTGGTGTACCACCTGACTTTGAGCCTGTATCCGTTGCTGCGGGTTGGCAGGAGCAGTCCCGTGTCCGGCTCCCGTGACGGAGGTCCATGCTCAGCCGGTGGCGGGCCTGGTTGAGGATGCGACAGCGGCATCGCGTGCTCGCCTATTCCGTCGAGGGCGGCGCTGAAGATTGCGAGGTCGCCGCTGGGGACGCTCAGGGCATCACCGACATCATCGGTGGCCGATGGGTAGTGCAGCGCCGATTCGAGGGTTCCGCGATAGTCCGGGCCCGAGACCTGGACGATCGCCAAGGTGCCCTCCGCAGACTCGAACACCTCCATCCAACTGTCGTCACGAACGACCCCGTCGGCGCCGACAAGAAGAGCGGTAGAGCCGGCCACAGCGATGCTGGTCTCCTCGGGGGTCATGTCGACGATCCGGTCGTACTCGTCGTCACTCATGCCGCGCCAGAAACGGCGAACAGCGGCGTCGATGGCGAGGTACGGTTCGCCGTTCGTCCAGAGCCGCCCGATGTGGGTCCAGGACGTATGCACGGTGACAGTATCCATACGGCCGTCGCCACCGCTGGCCGCATTGCACAACGGCTTACTCTCATGGCCGCTGGTCGTGCGGTCATGCCGAATTGAGTATGTCCACCGTGGTCGACGCCCAGCCGCAATCCGACTCGCCCGCCGCCCGCGAGGCACTAGGCCATCCGTTCGGGCGCATGCCGCTGGTCGCGGTCATGCGAAGTTGCGTGTGCCCGAGAATTCGAGCCTCCCTCCAGTGAGGGAGATGAGTCCCCTCAGGGTGGGAGGCGTCATGGCGCCCGAGTCGACGATGTTGGTGGTGTGAGAGTTCAGGGCAGCCCTCGTTGGGCGTACGGCACGTTCGCGTGGCTGATCTTCTTCGTCGCGTCCCACGTGGTAGCGGTGTTCCTCCCCGGTGACGATCCGACCGGCGACGGACCTTGGGGCCTAAGGGCATACGTGATCTTCAACATCACTCTTATCCTCATGTCGGCCGTCGGGGCAGCTGTCGTTGTAGCCACCGTCCGGCCATGGGGACGACGCGTCCCTCGATGGATACTGCTCACGCCGCTGTGGTTTGGCAGCACGCTACTCGTCGTCCGAGGGGTTCCCGGGATGGTCGAAAACCTGCTGATGGCTACAGGCATCCGCCGAGGCGGCTTTGTGGGGGCGCAAGACATCTCCACGGCTGAGCTCTGGGCCGGCATTGGGATCAACACCTATTTCTTTATAGGCGCGGTGCTGCTAGCCGTAACGACGGTTTCCTACTTCCGCCGATCACGAGGACACGGTTACGACTGATTGCCACACCTTTCCCAGCCAGGTCATCCTCAACTGCCGCCGATCGCGCGTCACGTGGTGTTACGGCACGCGACAGCCGTCCGGGTCAGGAACTGCCAATGAGATGTACGGCGTGCCGCCGCGCCGGTAGCACCGGTCCCGCTCAGACGGCTGGGACGACTACCAGTTGTGGCTTCGGCATCGGTGTGCTGCTGGTCTTCTGCGGTGCGCCGGACGACCTGGATGCCGGCGGTCGTGGTGATCACGAGTGCCACGGATGCGGCGACCAGCAGCAGGGTGGTCTCGGCCAGGACGGTGCGCATGTACTCGCCCCCGTTCGTGGTGGCGGACAGGTACTGCACGGCTGCGATCAGGTTGAGGGGCACGGCGACGATGGCGCTCATCCGCCACCGGGCCACAGGCGCTGTGGGTGCGACCGGTGGCTCGGTGCGCCGGGTCCGGATGACCCAGTTGGCGACGCCGGCCCAGGCGGCAAGCAGCGTGAGAAGCAGAAGCCAGAACATCGCCGAGGACAGCTCGCGAAGCGGCACGATGGTGTTGAGCATGTCCACCGTGCCGGACCCGTCGTGGGTCACTACGCCGATCCGGTGCTCGTACGCTGCGAGGGCGACGATGGTGTGGAAGACGTCGACGACCGTGAGGGCGACGAGGGCGGTCACGGCGGTGCGGGCAGCGGGCACCTGACGACGATAGCTGAAGGTGAAACGTCGCTGGAGCGCTGATTTGGTTCGCTGGTTACCTCGTCGAGTCCACGCTCGGGTGCACGGATCTGCCGCTGATCGCGCGGTCATGTCGGAATGAGTGCGTCTGATTGGCGGCTCCGAAGTCTGCGGCGGCCGGTGGTCAATGTCCTCGTCGGAGGGAGACTGATCATCCGAACAGTCGCTCGCTACGGGGACCGCATCCAATCCAGTGATCTGATCTAATGCCTGTCGTGTCCAGCCCGGATCAGGAAAGCGAGCCCGGGGGCCAGCCATCTCATGCGGACGAGCCGCGGCATGGATCGGCTCCCGGCACCGTCCAAGCTGCGGCGATTCTGCTCTACGTCGGCGGTGCGCTGACTGTGTTGTCCGCGCTGACCGGCCTCGGGTCCGGAACCTTGGGCGGTCTGCTGCGGGCCGGGGCGTACGTGTTACTCGGGGCGCTGTACATCGGGCTCGCACGTGCGGTGCAGCGAGCCCGGCGGTGGGCGCGGCGAGCGGTTCTCGTCCTGTGCGGGGTCGGGGCCGCTCTCGCCGGCGTCCGTCTGTTCGCATCGGGCACATCGTCGGCCGTCGGCTCGCTCGCTTGGCCGGCGGTCTACGCGATTCTGCTCAGCACCGACACAGCCCGGTCATGGTTTCGTTCCGCAGGTCTCGAACCTGGCCGATGACCCGCACTCATCTGCCGCCGACCGTGCGCGCGACTCGGCGGATAGGTCACGCGTCGTAGCGGACCCTGCCAGACGCAAACGGTCCCAACATGTCAAAGAGCGCGCTGTCGATGCGGTGAACCCTGTCCGGACACCATCGTGCTGTCCTCGTCCCGGCAATCGGGGGACGTGGACCAAGTTCGGCAGCTGAGGATGGAGTGGCAGGGCCCGCCGGTTCGCGGGCCCGGGTTGCTCACAGCGGTCCCAGGACCTCCTCGGGTAGCGCATCCAGCGAGAGCGACTCGAGCACAGTGAGCAGCTGACGCTCCTCGTACCGGAAATGGCTCTCCATAATGGCTGCGACGCCCTCGAGGTGACGATCCAGCTCGGCGACCGGTGCGGCCCGATCGACCGCGGCCTGCAGGCCTGCGAGCAGGTGCGCGATCATCGAGTGGTCCTGGGTGAGGTAGCGGAGCACGGGCTCCAGCTCCGGGTGGACCGCCTTGATCGCCGGGAACAGGGTGTGGTCCTCGCCCCGATGGTGCCCGTCAAGGGCAGCGCAGAACCCGTGGCAGTACAGCAGCAGGTCACGGGTGGCTGTCTCGCCGGACCTGCCTTCGGCAACCGCACTGCGGGTGAGGTCGAGCGCCTCGCGCAGGCGCGCGTGCACCTGGCGAAGCTCACGGCTCCAGGCGATGAGCCTGGTCGTCTCGCGCTCAGTCACGCGAAGACGAAGGATGCGACGTCGACATCGTCGGTCTCCCTCGGTCGGGCGCCTCCATGCCTGACACCGTCTGCCACCGGCACGCGACGCTACCCGAAGCACAGTTCATCGAGATCAGCTGACGGAAAGGCGAAAGACTTGCCATGGTCAGACCATTCACGCTTCTGCCGCCGACCGTGCGCGCTGGGCCTCGATGCGCCGTGACGCTCGCTCTTCAACAACAGCTGGCGCGGCTGGGAATCATCTGAGTGGGGTCCTCACCGAGCGACCGGCGGCAGTCTTGCGGAACCCGCAGCATGGCGAGCTGTTCATCGTTGACCAGCCGACGCAACCGCTGCCCTGCCCACGCGGACGCCCGGGCCAGCGCTCAGTCCACGTCGGCCGGGATCGGCTCGAACGACGTCCCGTCCGCCGGGCCCACCTCGTGCAACCGCCCGTCCCGCACCAGGTACACGAAATTGTGCCGGGTCCGCGCGGCGAAGTCGGCCCGCTGCTCGTCGGTCCAGTCGTCGCGGTGGGTGCGGGGGTACTCGGCGTGGTCCGGTTCGGTCAGCAGCCGGACCACGTAGACGGCGTTGGCGCGCACCTCGATACGCCAGCGGTCGTCGGGCCACTCGCCCTCGGCCTCGATGACGCCGTCGACGACGTGGTCGAAGGTGAACCTGTCCAGCACGGGCGGATACACCCGGCCGGGCACCGGGTCGACCCGCTCGCGCACGACGGTGGCATCCTGCTTCAGGAACGTGTGCACCAGGTACCCCATCCAGAATTCGGCATCGTAGAACTTCTCGCGCTCGTTCCAGGCGATCGCGGCGCCGTCGGCGGTCGGCGCCCACTTGCACCAGTACCCGGGCTTGCTCGGGTCTGGATCCCTGGCGTCCTCGACCTCGTCGCCGTAGCCGAGGGCGTAGGGGCCGGTGGACCGGGGTTCGTGCCTGGTCTCGGCGAACGCCAGCAGGTAGTCGATCTCGTGCTGGTTCAGCGGAGGAGTGATGGTCACCTGGCCGGTGAACGTGGTCTCGTAACCCACGGCGGTTTCCTTCCACGAAGCGTCGCATGTGTATACCAAAACGTGGAAGGCGCTGATCCGAGCGTGCAGGAGTTCGGGAGTGGAGCTGACCGGCACGTTGGCGGAGACCCACTGGGAATCGCATCGACCTGCGATTCTCGGGGCGGCCTACCGGATCCTCGGTTCCGAGGCCGAGGCCTGCCTGTCGGCGGCGTGGCAGCGCAGGAGCCGAACGCAAGATCTGAAATCGGCGAAGGCATCCGCTTCTGCCGCAGACCGCGCGTAATTGAACGGAGCCGGTTGTCCACGGGTGGCGGCGCGGACGTGCCGAGATCCGGTAACGCCCGGTCTGCGCCACGCCAGACCGCCGTCCTATGGTGAGGCCGTGATCACTAACCCCGACCGCTCGGCCGCCACCGCTTCGACCGCCCGCCACCTCGACCACGTGCTGTCGACAGAGCAGCGGGCCGGTCGCCTCCCGTCGGTGGCCGCTGGTGTGGTGCGCGACGGGCGGCTCGCCTGGTCCGGTGCGGTGGGGACGCTCGACGGCCGCGCCGGGGGAGACCCGGCCGACACCGACGTCCAGTACCGGATGGGCTCGATCACCAAGACGTTCGTCGCGGTCGCCGTCATGCGGCTGCGCGACGCTGGGCGGCTCCGCCTGACCGACCGGTTCGACGACCACGTGCCGGGGACGTCCTTCGGCGACGTCACGGTCGAACAGCTGCTCGTCCACGCGGCCGGCCTGCAGGCCGAGACTAATGGCCCGTGGTGGGAACGGACGCCGGGCGGCACGTGGGACGAGCTCGTCGCGTCGGGCGTCGGGCTGCGCTTCCGCTCCGGGCGTCGCTTCCACTACACGAACGTCGGCTACAGCGCGTTGGGTCAGCTCATCGCCGGGCCCACGGCGTCGACTGGTTCGAGGTCTTACGCCGCGACCTGCTCGAGCCGCTCGGCATGCGCCGCACGACGACGCGGCCCACCGGGCGCGCAGCGCGCGGTCTCGCCGTGCACCCTTTTGCCGACGTCCTCCTGCCCGAGCCCGAGCACGACGCCGGTGCGATGGGCCCCGCGGGCCAGCTGTGGACCACGATCGAGGACCTCGCGCGGTGGGCGGCGTTCCTCGCTGGCGACACCGGCGAGCTGCTCGCCGCCGACACGCTCGAGGAGATGTGTGAGCCGCACTTCGTCGTCGATGACCCTGGTGTCCCTTGGACGTGTGCGCACGGGCTCGGCTGGCAGGTGTTCAACGTCGATGGACGCCGGTACGCCGGCCACGGCGGGTCGATGCCGGGCTTCGTCGCCGAGCTGCGCGTCGCCCGCGACACCGGAGACAGCGTCGTCGTGCTGACCAACACGACGAGCAGCCCGGCGCCCCGGCGCCTGGTCACCGCGCTGCTCGCCGGGCTCGAGCAGCACGAGCCCGCATCCGTCGAGCCGTGGTCCGCGTCGGGTGACGCGTCCCTCCTGGAGCTCGTGGGCACGTGGCACTGGGGACCATCGGTCACGGTGGCCCGGGTTGAGGGCGGCCACCTCGTCCTCGGCGAGCCGGGGGTCGCCCGCGGCTCCCGCTTCCGCCCGGTCGGCGTCGACGCGTGGGTCGGGCTCGACGGCTACTACGCGGGCGAGCCGTTGCGGGTCGTCCGCCGGACCGACGGGGCCGTGTCGCACCTCGACCTCGCCTCGTTCCGCTTCACCCGGACGCCCTACGACCCCGATGCCGACGTGCCGGGCGGGGTCTACCCCGCCAGCTGGCGGTAGTGCCCGCCCCCGCGTTCTCTTCGGCAAGAAGGTCACCGTTCACTCGGTGGACCGCTCAACCTGGTGCCGCAAGGCGTCTGAGCACCCGAAGAACGCACTCATCTGCCGCTGAGGGAGCATTTGCCTGGAGCTGGGCTCCGACCCGTACCGCTACGGCTCGCCATATCGATTCGTCGGTCCCGGTCAAAGGTCGGCGACGGTCAGCCAGTCGGCGGAGCGTGGCCGGTAGCCATACCTGCTCATCAACCCGAGCACGATAGCGGGCATGTGTGCAGCGCCGTAGACGACAGCCACTTCGATGTCCTCCCCGCTACGCTCCTCGTGCAGCCGGCAGAGCGCGGCCAGCAGCCGCTCGTCGCGTTCACCAAGGAAAGCGGCCGCCAGTTTCGGCGACCAGTCGGCGAGGTCCTCCGCTTCCGGTGTGGGCAGGTCGTTCTGCTCCATCGAACGCGACCAGATCATGCGGGTGCCGCCGAACAGTCGGGCCACCACGACGAATGGCAGCACTCCCCACATCATCAACCGCTGCGCCAGCGGCACTCGCCGCCAGCCGGCCGCGAACTCCTCCAAGCTGACGTCGGGGCGCACCACCGGAACGCCGAGCGCCGCGTAGTCGATGTCCTGTTCGACCAGCTTCGCCCGTCGATTGAGCCGGAGCACCCTGTAGCTGAGCGTCAGCGCACCGACCAGCACAGAGCGCTTCCCCCGGCCGCCGCCCACGCCCTCGGCCACCACGACGTCTGCGCGCTTGAGCCGGGCGGTCACGGCCGCATAGAACGCGGGCTTCGCCATGTGGATCATTGGATACAGCACGAACTGGAGCGCTGTCTCACGACGGCGCAGCCGGATAACCGCCGACCGGACCCCGAGATCGGTCACCTCGATGATCTGCACGCCGCCCATCCCTCGCGCATCGGGACTGTCGCCGTCATCGTGACAGCGCTTGTCCGGAACAGGCGACCTCACGTCGGTCTCCGCACCCATGTGGCCGCGAGTCGACCATCCTCATCTGCCGCGAGGCGCGCGTGCTCATGGGCGCGCCGCCCTCACTATGCGTACTGACTTCGCAGCCATTGCCGGACAACGGGCATGGCGGCTGCGATCACCGCGTCGGCCAGGGGTTCAGCATCGTCCTCGGCGACGTCTCCCAGACTCGCGACCTGCCGCATGTACGTGCGCGCGGCCTCCAACACCGCTAGCGGAACATCGTGAAGATCATGGTCCGGGTATTTCGCGTACTCGGGGTCCGGCGCCCAACCGCCGTCGGTCATGAACCGTACGTTATGCGCCGGCCACACTGTCGGCACCGACCAACCGCCACGTAAGCGCCAGGGGCGCTGTCAAACCGCCTGGCGGCGCCCAAGCCATGTGCACGCTCATGTCGCGATCCGCGCGCTACGCGGCGTCACGAGGTGCTTACTTGGCTGGCATACGCACGTAGCCGAGTTGAGTGCGCCGCGGTCCGTTCACCTTCCCGGTCGACGATACTGATCCTTACGCCCAGGCCAAAGCCATCGCGCATCGACTCGGCCACGAAGACAAGGTCGGGTCAGCGGCGTCGTTGATGAGGTTGGTGGACCTATATAGCGGTTTCAGATCTAATTGATCTTGACAGGTTCCGAGCTAACGCCACAATCATGCGATGGGCGGGCTCATGCATTGGGTGCGGATTGCTGCGGGTGTCACCGGACGTGGGGTGAGCCCTGACCGGCTGCGCGCGGCGGTCGCCGGTCGTACTGTCCTCGTGACCGGCGCGTCTGAGGGGATCGGCGCGGCGACTGCCCGCCGTCTGGCCGCGGCGGGCGCCGTTGTGCTTCTTGTGGCACGCACGGCGTCGCGGCTGGAGCAGGTTCGGGACGAGATCGTGGCGAGCGGCGGCGTGGCGTACGTTCACCCCGCTGACCTCTCAGTACCCGCGGAGGCCGCCGCGCTGGCGGAGGAGTTGCTGACGCGGTACCGCCGGATCGATGTGGTGGTCAACAATGCCGGGCGGTCGATCCGCCGTGCGGTGGCCGACACCGCCGACCGGTTCCACGACCTCGAACGCACGATCAACCTGAATTACCTGGGGCCGGCGCAACTGCTGCTGGTGCTGCTGTCCGGCATGCGGACCACCGGCGGTGGGCACCTCGTCAACGTCTCGACCGCCGGACTCGCCATCAACGCCCCGCACTGGTCGGCGTATCACGCCTCGAAGGCGGCGTTCGACACGTGGCTGCGCACTGCCGCCGCGGAGCTGCGGCATGACGGCGTCACCGTCAGCACCGTGTACTGCAACCTGGTGCGTACCCGGATGCTTGCACCTACCGCACACTACCGGCGTGCCCCGGCGATGTCGGCCGCCGAGGCGGCGGGCATCGTGTGCCGCGCCGTCGCGCGCCCGCGGACCTGGTGGCCATGGTGGGCCCGGCTCGGCTCGGCGGCGGCGGCCGCGCTGCCCCGCGCGGTGGAGCGGGCGCTCGCCGCGGGGCTACAGGTGGTGGCGGCGACCGAACCGGTACGGGTCATCGTCGGCGCGGGCCTTCTGCGGCCGGGCCGGCTGGTGCGGTTGGCGTGGGCTGGCCGCCGCCACGGTCGTACCCTCGCCACAGCGGTCGCCGCCGGGTCGCCGACGGCGATCGCCGTGATCGATGAGGACGGACCGGCCACGTACGCGGAACTCGACGCGGCCGCCGGCAGGTGCGCGGCGGCGGCCCAGGCGACCCTCGGCGTACAGCCCGGTGACCGGGTGGGCCTCGCCTGCCGCGACCACCGCGGCTTCGTCGCGGCAGCGGCCGGCCTGGCCCGCGCCGGCGCTGACGTGCTGCTGCTGCCCCCGGACCTGCCCGCCGACCGGCTGACCGACCTGGTGACCCGGGAACGCCTGGTCGCGCTGGTACACGAGTCGGGCGCGCCTGCGTGCCCGGTGCCCGCCGTGCCGATATCCGTGCTGTTGGCTGGCGACCCGGCGACGTATCCGCCCCGAGGGCGCGGCAAGGGCCGGATGTCGGTGCTCACGTCCGGCACCACCGGCACCCCTCGCAGCGTGTCCCGACCCCTGCCGGTGCGCATGCTCCTCGGCCCGGCCATCACCCACCTGCGGCTCACCCCGGTCCGCCCTGGGGAACCGATCGCCGTCGCCGCACCGGTCCACCACGGCTACGGGCTGACGTACCTCGCGGCCGGCCTGACCCTCGGCGGCCCGGTGGTGCTGGTCAGCGGCCGCGACCCGCAGGACATCCTCGACGCGGTCGAGGAGCACCGCGCCCGGTTGCTCGTCGCACTGCCCATCCAGCTGCGGCGCATGTGCGACCTACCCGTGACCGATCGCCCCCCGCTCCGCCACCTGCGGGCGGTGATCAGCGGCGCCGCCCCCCTCCCGGCCCAACTCGGCGAGCGGCTGCGCGGACTCTTCGGCGACCGCGTCTTCAACATGTACGCGACGACCGAGGCAGGCTGGGCCTCGATGGCCACGCCTGCCGACCTGCGAGCCGCGCCCGGCACCGTCGGCCGGTCACCGCGCGGCGCACGACTGCGGGTCGTCGACCGCGCTGGCGCGTCCCTCCCACCCGGCCACGTCGGCGAGGTACAGGTCAGCGGATGGCAGCCGGACGGAGCCTGGCTCGCCACTGGTGACCTCGGCCACCTCGACCTGGTGGGCCGGCTCCTGCTGGACGGCCGTATCGACGACATGATCGTCTCCGGTGGACAGAACGTGTACCCCGGTCCCGTCGCCGCCGTAATCACCAGCCACCCCGACGTAGCAGACGCCGTGCTGCGGCCGGTACCCGACGAGGAGTTCGGCCAGCGCCTGCTGGCCACGGTCGAGGTGCGCACAGATCGCACGTTGACCGAGGCCAGCCTCCGCGAGTGGCTACGGCACCGGCTCACCCGCGCCGAACTGCCCCGTGACATCGTCATCGTCACGACGTTGCCCCGCTCGGCCACTGGCAAGCCGACCCGGGACCGGTAACGAAGTACCCGCCCGGGTCCGACACCGTGACCATCAACGGCCGGGACGACGACGGCCGCGACCTGCGGTTGGGCCATCCCGAGTGACGCCAGCCGGGCCAGGTCACGCCCCGTGAAGTCCCTGATCGATGACCGTCGGGATCACGAATGAACTGGTGCATTTCGGCAGACGTCCGAGAGACGGTGCCGAGAGGCCAGCCGACGTGCATCATCACGCCCTGCCAATCGCAGTGATCAGGTCCGGCAATGCTATTCAGCTCATGCCCATCGACCGGCGGCCATCCTCTGTTGTCCAGGTAGGGCTCGGAGAGGAAGTAGTCGCCGACCGTGTCCTTTGACGGCGATGTGGGGCCGCAGGCAGAAAGCAGTACCAGACTCAGGTCGGCGTCGAGAAGACGACTTATGGTGGTGTGATGGCTCACCGGCCGCACGGGTTCATCTGACCGGCAGGTGACAGGCATCCTCTTCTGCCGCTGACCGCGCGCCAGGTCAGCGTCCGATCATGCCGAGTTGGGTTCGGCGCGGCGCTCAGGTCCGCTCGGATGACCCGCCCAGCATTGCCCCGCCAGCCGGACCCGCAGACGCACGAGGGCGGGGGATCGCGGTGGCGATCAATGCCAGTACCGACAAGAGTGTAAGAGCCGGGTGGATCAGCAGGAGCTCGACGCGGATGTTGTAGCCCTTCCCTTGCAAGGTAGCCTCGTACAACGCGTAAACGGCCCACAGGCAAGACATAACGAGGCAGGGCCATACGCGCAGCTGACGTACCGCTCCAAGCCGCCGGGCAACGAAAACCAGCAGCCCGGGAATTGCTAACACGGCTGCAAGAAGCAGGATGCGCCCCGGTCGCTCAACCAGCGACGGGTGGATCAGCAGGTCAACCACTCGTACACCCCACACTCGGTGTGCGGTCTATCTTGGGCAGCCTCCAGGCGATGTCTCCGAGGCTGGCCAGAGCGAGAAAGGCGAAGCCGATGATGGCGGTGGAGGCGGCCGCACCAAGGCGTCGCCGGAGGGCGATCGTGACGAGCAGACCCGCCACGAACATGACCGCCTCCGGCGCCGAGGGCAGCACAAGCCGAAACATGCTCCAGAAGAAATCACTCATGGGCACTCCCTGCCTGACCGGGTGGATCACTGTAGGCCTCGCAGGACCGACGCGCTATCCCCTCTTGGCAGCTGTCCGCCAGAGCCGTCTTCGTCCTTCGAGCGGGGAGGAATTGACCCGCTTCGCCGCGGACCTTCACCCGCTTTCTCCGGACGTAGCCACGAGGCCCGTGCCGGGCCATCCACGGGCCACAAGCCGGTGTGATCCGAGGGCCAACTTGTCCATCGGAGGCCACGTCGGCCTCTGGCCGAATATTCGCCGGAGCCGAACTTGTGCGGTTCCGAAGCTGACAGTCTGGGAGCCACGCGTGGGAGCCACCGGAGCGGACTGGACCGGACGGGACGGGACCGATCGAGTTGCCGGGCGCTTGAGGACCAGGACCAGGCGGATGGCATCGGACGGCCTTGACATGGTCTTGGAATCTACGGATCAGGAGGTCGGGCGCCCGGCCGGCAGCAGTCCTCATTTGGTCCTCAAGAAGTCGGACCGCGACCACCGACGCTGAGAGGTGCCGAGAGTCATTTCCGCACGTCAGGCCAGTCGAGGCCAGGTAGGCACAGGTCACCAACTTGATCTCGTAATGCCTATGTCACACCACCCGCAAGTCGAGGGCTCCTCCGGGTCGCAGGAACGTCTCTGTGAACCTCCAGGATCGCTCGCTGTATGCCGCTTCCAAGGCGACTGTCTCGGTGCCGCTCAAGGTCACCTCGACTGGCAAGCTGCTCTGCCAACTCAGACGGACCCGGACGACATGTCGGCCAGGCTGTGCATCGAAGCTGTGCTCAGCACCACGTCTAAGGCGCGCCACGATCTGACCATCAACTTCGATCTTCATGCGGGTAAGAATCCCGCCAGCGTCCACGGCACGACGAACCGTGATAGTCGACATGGGCTCCCCTTCCCTGCGGTCCGTGATATATCGGAGCATCTCAACGGCGTGCATGCCACCGGACGGATTCAGCTCCGGAGCGTGGGGACCAGGGCGACGCGGACGTTGCCGAACAGGTGCGGAGTGGTCTTGGGCATCCATGGAGCAGGCAACCGACGTGCAGCCACCGGTACAGCCAAGCCCGCCGCCCGGGGGATCGGGCGAGAGCGGCACGGCCGACACACGATGCAAGTCAGTGACGGCAGCCGACATGTGCAGACAGCCGGCGCGATCTTTGCAAGGCAGCAGGGAAGCGCGGCGTGCCCGTTCCGTCCCGATGGGGCGGGAGCCGGCGGTAAACGGCGGTCAACTCCTGGACGTGGAAGCCATCATGGCGGCGCAGGTCAAGCCAGGTCCGTGCCGAACAACCTCCGCCCGTGCCCACACTTTCTAAACCGCGTGGCACCCACGCCGACGCCTGACAGCCATGGAGACTCGTCTGGTAGGGCGCTCCACCTTGTCCCCCGGGCTACGACTGCCCGAACGGACCCGACCGTCACGCCCCACTCCGCCGGTCCTTGTCGGCGGCTTGGATCGCGTGCAGGACCGCTAGACGGATAACCCAGTAAAGAACGAAGATGCTCAGCGCGTAGAAGAGAACGGCTGCGAGTGTGGCGTCCATGATCGTAAACCGTAGAGGTCAGCTACCAGGGCCGCTACAGCCATTCGTACAGCCAAGACCGCCCACAGCCGCCGACGCTGTCCGACAGCGGCCGACGGGCTGACCAGCCCTACACCCGGTGGACCAGTCGTCCGCGATCTTCTTCTAATCCCAAGGCCGCAGGTTCGAATCCTGCCGGGCGCACCACCGTCATCCCAGGTCAAGGCGGCCCGCAAGCGGGCCGCGCCTGCCCGGCCCCGGCCTGCTGGCGACCTTCGGCCGGCATCGGCCGGGCCGGCCGGCCACGCTGAGGGACGACCAGGACCCTGAAGACCTCGGGGCTCCGCCCCGAACCCCGGCCCTCCTCAGAGATCAGCCGCGGATCCCTCGTCGGGCCCCACAAGGGCTACCAGCCTCCGCGGACGGGGCCAAGGTCGTTCGGCTAGTGAGGCTCTCCACCTTGTCCCCGTCCGGGGAGGCTGGACGGTCTACGACTGCCCGACGAGGAGATCCTTCATCCCAGCCAGCGCGCTTCGGTGCTTGCAGGTTGAAGCGTGCCCACGTCTATTGCACCTGTTCAGCCAGTAAGTAGCGTGGCGGTGGTCAGGGGGTCGCTGGACGGTGACATCCAGCGGCCCGCTCGGGCGGTGGACGAGGAGTCAAGAGTGGCGGGTGACGTCAGTGACCGTAGGGCAAGAGTGCTCGTCGCTGCGATTGCCATATTGGGGATGCTCTTCCTGGTGGCGGGATCGTCGGTCCTGGGCACGTTCTGGTTTCGCCACGGGACGTTCAAGGACGGAGAGGTCGTTGACGCCCGCGTTTTGAAGGTGGTTCCAGGGCGAACCGGTGAAGCCGAGGTCGAGTATTTCGCCGACGGTGACCGTCATCAGGGGTGAATCTACTGTGGCACCTCATGTCCCGACAAGGGCGACCGGATGGAGGTTGAGTACTCGACCAGCGATCCGAGTGACGTTGTCCGGAACCGGGCACGTCCGTTCTCGGTGATCGACGTACTTGCCTTTTTCGGCACCGGCACCGGAATCGTGGTCTCCGGGGTTCTGCTCCGACGGGACACGGTCGCTCTTCGGCGCCATCGGCGAGCACGACCGCCCGACCAGCCGGCACCTGCCTTCTAACTCCAAGGCCACCTGCTGGTCCTGACCAGTCCGCATTCAGTCCGCAAGAGGGCGACGAACGGCGGGGGAGCGGTGTGAGATGTCGAGAGACGTTTCCGCAGCTAGACGCGGGTGCATGCAGGTAATCTGACGTGGGCAACTTGATCTCATAATCCTTCGGTCGCCCGGCCGACCCTTGACGACCGACATTGAGACTCGTCCGATAGGGCGCTCCGCCTTGGCCCCGCCCGGGGAGGCTGGACGGCCTGCGACTGCCCGACGAGGAGATCCGCTAACCAGCCGACACCAATGTGGTCCTAATGACGAGTTCAGCCCAGCGCGACGGCAAGTGCAATGGCGATGAGGATCGCGGTGACGGCTATGGCCGCGATGGTCTTGACAATGAGCATGACGACGCCCTCGGACATGACTGCCACTTCGGGGTTTCCTGGAAGGTAACGCACCAGGAAGTCCTGCCCGACTTCGACGTCTGGGGCAACGTGGCCGGTGATCGTGTGCTTGCCACGCGGGGATGAGTACGTGACGCTGCCCCTCCACACCGGGCCATAACGACCGGCCGACCGCCTAAGACTCGTAACCCTGCCGTTAACGGTCTGACCGAAGAGCCGCAGCCGCCACTCCCGCACGGTGGTTCTGCCCTCGGTCAAGTAGAAGAGGGCGAAGATCGCCACCCACAGGATCGGAAATACCCATTCCACGGCCACACCCCGATCAGACAAGCACAGGAGGGCCGTGATCGTATCTGCAACGCGCCAGACCACCACAGACCGTCCAGGGCGCTGCTTGCCGAGCTGACAGCAGCCCGAAACCACGATTAGCAACGGCGCTGGACAGATCGACGCGGCAGCGGACGAGTAGAGCGCTGCGAGCAGTAGTTTCCGACCCTCCTGCGCGGAGCCGGACAGTCCGGCCGAGGCTACGGATCAGAGCGTCTGGCTTGGGAGCCACGCGTGAAAGCCACCCGGGCGAACGGAGCCGGAGGGTCCGGACCGATCCAGTTGCCAAGAGCGCGGCGACCAGGGCGACGCGGACGTTGCCAAACGGGTGCGGAGTGGTCTTGGGAATCTACGGATCAGAAGGTGGCTGTACAGCCATCCGTACAGCCAAGCCCGCCGACGGACACGGTCCCGGGTCGACGGTGGGCGACACGGCGAGCAGGTCAGCGGCAGTCACCGACGCAGGCAGACAGCAGTCTCGATCTTTGCAAGGCAGGGCAACATATGATCCGGTGACCACGCCGAGGAGGTCAGATGGAGACATGGCGCTTCCTGGCCGGAGTCATGATGAGCCTGACCATGGTCCTCATCGGCGTCGCCCTGACCACCAACTTTCGCGGCGTGACGGAGTGGCATGTGCGGCGGTCGATGGCCACCGCGAGCGTTCTACGGCGAGTTCCACCGTGGCGCTGGCTACCAGACGTCCCGCACGAGGAGCGTCTGGCGCGCTTCGTCCTGGTGGAGCGGCTGCTTGGCGTAGCTTTCGCAGTGGTCGGCGTCATGATCTTGATTACTGTCGGCTACGGCTTCTTGACCGGTCAGCCGATCCCGTCGAACCGATGAGGAAGCCGCAGGTGTCTGGACCAGCAGGCGAGCGGTCCGCATCTAGTCCGCAAGAGGACGGCGGATGGCGGGGGAGTGCTGTGAGATGTCGAGAGGTGTTTCCGCTGCTAGATCACCATGTGCCCAGCTCGGCGGGGCGGAGCAGTTGATCTCATAACCCCTCAGTCGCCGTGCCCGTTGCGTGTCCGTTGACACGGGGGCCGAGGGTCAACGGCGGTCAGCTCCTGGACGTGGCGGCCGGCATCGCAGCGCAGGTCAGCCCAGGTCACTGCCGCACGACTCCCGGCCGTGTCCACACTTCCTAAACCGCGCGGCGCCCACGTCGACGCATGACAACGCCCTTGAGACTCGTCCGGTAGGGCGCTCCACCGTGTCCCCGTCCGCGCAAGCTGGAAGGTCTACAGCTGCCCGACGGGGAGATGCGAGCCCGCACGGTTGAGGCCCGCCAGCAGGGCTGACTGGGGCACCTGGCTAGTCGTCGTCGGGGTGGGTGAAGCGGTGGGGGTTCGTGGCGGGGTTGTCGGGGCCGTGGTCGCTGGGCAGCTCGTGCAGCCAGCGGCGCAGCCCGGGCTCCGTGGTCAGCGTCCAGGCCGGTCCGGCGGGATGCTCGTCGTGGATGCCGGTGGCGACGGGCATTGCGGTGGGAACACCGGCGAGCGCGCGTAGCAGGTTCGCCTCCCGGCGTCTGCTCCGCACGCGTAGCAGGACCGGGTAGCGGGGCCCGAACTGGGCGAGGCGTTCGTAGCCGCGCAGCTTGCGCAGCACGATCGCGAGCGGTTCGGTGCCGTTGTCGTGCTCCAGGAAGAACCCCACCTGCTGGTGCCCGACGCACCACACGCCGTGCCCATCGGGCCGGATGCCGGCGACGGCATAGGCGGCGGTGGCGTGCTGCTCGGACCACCACCTCGCCAGCCGCGCGTTCTGGTGGCAGCGGGCGTGGGCGAGGAGGTCGACGAACAGTTGGTTGGTGCCGAGCAGGTGGGCGAGCCGGCAGCTGCCGACGATGCGTTCGGTGCGCTCGATGCTGCTGCGCGGCGGTCGGGCGTCGGGCCGATCCGGGTCGTTGTAGGCGGTGGGGTGCACGAGCATGCCGAGGGGACCGAGGGCGTAGAGGTACTGGCCGTCGCCGGTGGTGATGTCGACGAAGCGGCTGACGGCCTCGATGCCGTGCAGGGTGGCCAGTCGTAGCCGGGCGGAGCGGCGGGAGGTGAACGCCGCCTCGGTGATCTGGTCGGCGGAGAGCACATAGTGCTCGGCGAGCCAGGCGAGGAGTTGACGGTCGCGCAGCGTGAGTCGACGTAGGTGTTCCAGGCGGGAGCGGCGGCTGGTGTTGCTGCGGGAGGCGAGGAGCCGGGGGTTGGATGACCGGGGATGGAAGACAGGTCGATCGGTAGACACGAGCGGACGTCCCTTCAGGGGAGGAAGTGGGTCCCCTCCGTTGGAGGGGTGTCTGGAATCAGGGGTGGTGGTGACGGTGCCGGTGGGCCGCCGTGTGCTGCACTGACAGGCCTGCCCGCGCTGTCGGTCAGCGGCAGTCAGCCCTTGGTGGTGAAGGGCGAAGGAAGCGTCTGCGGAAGGGGTGACGGAAATCCCCACCAGGCGCCTGACAGACCCCGAAGGAACCTTCGTCAGCCCGCCACCTGGCCGCGCCGGGCGACCCGTTCGCGGTCAACCGGCCTCAAGGCCTGGCCTTGTTGCTCTCCACACGGGGCGCGCGGGTTTGCTGGGGTGGCCCTGAGTAGCGGTCGACCAGAGCGTCGATCGCGCCGATGTCCTGCACCGGAACGGCGCGCGCCGCGGCCTGCCGGATCGCGGTCGCCTCGCCGATCAGCGGCTTGGGTGGGCGGGTCTTCATGGTGAACGCCGGCGTCTGTCGGCCGCCTACGACCAGGCGGGTGGCGGCGGTGTAGGCGTCGAGATGGGTCAGGTCGTGCTCGTCGAGTTCCGGCAGGGTGTGCCGAGCCAGGACGCGAGCGTCCTCCGGCGCGCACGAGAAATAGATCTTGTTGCGGGCGTTCGCCGACGCCGCGGCGAGAAGGTCCTTCGGGAACTGGGCGAGGTCCTGGTGCGACAGCACCAGCGACAGCCGGTACTTACGGGCCTCGGCGAGCATCGTGTCCAGGCTGTTGGCGAGGGTGAGGAAGTTCTGCGCCTCGTCGATGATCAGCGTCGCGTCGCGCCGCTTGTCGGGGGCGATCTTCGCCCGGGCGGTGGCCGCCTGCCACACCTGCGCCAGCACCAGGGAGCCGAGCAGCTTGCTGGTGTCCTCCCCGAGCTGACCCTTGGGGATGCGCACGAGCAGCGCCCCGCCGTCGAGGACCTCACCCATGTCGAAACTCGAGCGCGGGTAGCGCATGGTCCGCTTGACGAAATCGCGCAGCAGGAACGCCCGCAGGCGCGCCAGGACGGGCCCGATGACCTGGGAGCGCAGGGCGGGGTTGAGCTCGTCATACCACTGCCAGAACCCGGACAGGCCGGCCGGGTCGTCGAGGTCAACGGTCATCGCCGAGCGGAACTGCGCGGAATTGAGCAGGGGCGGGATGTGCTGCAGGGTGACGTTGGCGTGCCGCAGCAGGGTCAGGCACGCCACCCGCATCACATCGTCCATGCGCGGGCCCCACGCCTTGGCGAAGATGTTCCCGAAGATCGACACCAGGTTGTCCACGACCAGATCCGGGTCGTCGCCGGACAGCGGGTTGATCGTCGGCGGGTTCGGCTGATCGGGATCGAACAGCACCACCCGGTCCGCGACCGATGCCGGGAGCCGGTCGAGGATGTCCAGGACCATGTCGCCGTGCGGGTCGATGACCACCGTGCCGCGACCGGCCTTGATGTCGTCGACCGCCATGTTGACCAGCAGCGTCGTCTTCCCGGAGCCGGTGGCCCCCACGACGTGCAGGTGGTAGCGGGCGTCGGGCACGGCCAGGGCCACCCCGTGACCACCGACCTGCGCGTCACCGATCACCTTCATGCCGCGCCCCCCGGTGGGCACGGCGACCGGGGCGGGCATGGACTTCGCGCGCGCCCGGTCCAGCCCGGGCACGGCCAGGTCCCGGGGCAGCGCGGCGAGCGCGGCCAGCTCCGGGGTGCAGGTGAGGAACCCGCCGCCGAGCCGCCGCGACGCCAGCACCGCGGCCGGCGATGACATGCGGGTACGAGGGACGAGGCGGTTGCGGCCCGAATAGATCGCGAAGGAGGACGCGATCGCGTCGGCGATGCCCAGCAGCCGGGGCCGCTGGTCCGTGCCGCCGCGCCGGCTGTCCTTGCCGACGGCGTAGCGCACGGCGGTCTCCCACAGCGGGTGGGAGGTCTTGTCGAGGATCGCCCGCACATCGCGCTCCACGCCCGGGTCGCGCCGCCCCGCCGGAGCTGATCGGGCGGGGCCTGCGGTGCTGCCGGGCAGGAACAGCTCGACGAGCCACCGCAGGGGAGCGGCCGGGTTGAGCCCAGGGACGGCGGTTTTGCCGTCGCGCAACCGGGCGGCGGCCCGCCGGGCCCGCGACACGCGCCGCGGCCCGGCAGGGCGGGCCAGGACCTGCACACACGCGTACTCGTCAGCCTTGAGCTGGGAGCCGGCGGACATCAGCGCCCGCAGCGGATCGTTGTCGTGGCCGGTGTGCAACGGCAGCCACTCCGCTGCCATCGGCAGCAGGTGACCGCCCACCGCCGCCGGCACATCCACCGGCATTGGCGGGGGAGCGCTGTCCTCGACCGCGCAGGCGGCGCCGGGCCAGGCGGCGCGGACGGCGGCTTCCAGGGCGCCGCGTGCGACGGTGCCGGGCACCCACACGGAGATCAGCAGCCGCCGACCGGTCCACGAGTACTGCCACACCACGTGCGGACTGCCGTAGAGCAGCCGCCGCCGGCGCGACTGGGTGAGGGTGCCGGCGAGGTTGGCCCACAACGCCGCCGCGCCGTGCGGGTCGACCTCCGGTGGCGGAGCAATGGTGACCAGACGGGCGCCGTCGGCGTGCCGGCGGTGCCGCCCCAGCCGCAGGAGGTTGCAGGCAGCGACGTAGGCCACCAGCACGGCCGCCGCGACGGCGAGCAGCCAGGGCCGCTGCGCCACCCAGCCGGCGGCGTCGAGCACCCACCGCGCGGCGCCCGTCGGCGGTGGGAGGACTTCGGTGCCGGGCGCCGAGGGGCTGGGGTCGGCCGCCGGCAAGGCCAGGTACGGGGCGAGGGACCAGTTCACAGCTCGTCTCCTTCGTCGTCGAGGTCGGCCAGCTCGCTCGGGCTCGTGGTGCAGAGCCGGTGCTCGGCGGGGGAGGCGACGGCCTCGAAGCTGGTCCGGTTGGTACCGGAGATCAGCAACCCCGTGCCGACCCGGGCGGCGAGGAGCAGCCGTCGCTCGCCGGCGGTGAGCCCGAACGCCTCGCCGATGGCGTCGATGGCCTGCGGCGCCTGCTTGAGCAGCACCTGGGTCGCGGCGTTGGCGACGACGGCCTGCCCGAGGTCGGTGCCCAGGACGTCGGCGACGTCCTGGGTGATGACGGTCAGGCCGGCGTGGCGTTTGCGGGCGGCCTTGGACATGCGGAACAGGAACCGGGCGCCCTCGCCGTCGCGCATGAGCAGCCACGCCTCGTCCACGACCACGAGCCGCCGTGCGGCCAGCCGGCCGGGGGCGTCGACCTGCCGCCAGATCGCGTCCAAGGCGAGCAGGGTGCCAATGGTGCGCAGCTCGTCGGGCAGGTGCCGCAGCGACCACACGACGAGGTGCCCGTCGGGTCGGGTGGTGCTCGGCCCGTTGAACAGGTCGGAGAACGACCCCTGCACCCATGGCGCGAGGCGGGCGGCGAGCTGCCTGGCGGCGGGGTCGTCGTCGGCTCGCAGGCAGTCGGCGAGGTCGCGCAGGAGCGGTGCGGGCCGGTGGTGGGTGGCCGGGTCCGCGGTGATGCCCGCCGCCCGGTAGACAGCCAGGATCGCCCGGTCCAGGGCCGCCCGCTCGGCGGGCGGCGGCTGCTGCCCGAGCAGGACGCTGACGAGGGTGTGCAGGAACAGGCCGCGTCGGGTGAGCACGTCCGGGCGAGTGTCGTCGGCCGGCAGATCCAGGGGGTTGATCTTCACCCCGGACGCGCCGAGGCGGACCACGGCGCCGCCGACCGCGTCGGCCAGGCGCGGGTACTCGTCTTCGGGGTCGATGACGGCGACCTGCACCCGCTGGTAGAGGCTGCGCAGGATCTCCAGCTTCACAAAATACGACTTGCCGGCACCGGACCGTGCCAGGACGACGCAGTTGTGGTTCTCCTGCGCCCAGCGGTCCCACCACACGATGCCCTGCGAGTCCGGGTTCACCCCGTAGAGCACCCCACCCTCGGCGGGTGGGTCGCCGGGCAGCGGCGCGGGCAGATCGGCGGAGGCGAGGGGGAACGCGGCGGCGAGGGCGGCGGTGTCCATGGTGCGCCGCATCTGCAGGCTGTCGGTGGCCAGGGGAAGGGTGGTGGTCCAGCCTGCGAGGTGCCGCCAGGTTGACGGTTGCACCTCGACCAGGGTGGACGCGGCGGCGGCCTTGACCTGCGCGCACGCTTCGAGAAGTTCGTCTTCGGTGCGGGCGTGCACGGTCAGGTAGAGACCGACGCGGAACAGTTGCGCCGCGCCACGGGCGAGCCGCTGCGCGAGGTCCGCCGCATCGTCGGCGGCGGCGTCGACGGCCGGGTCGGGTAGCTTGCCCCGCTCAGCGTGCGCCCGCCGCGAGGACTCGAAGCGGGCCCGCTGGGTGCGCAGCCGGGCAGCGGCGACCGGGGCGGGCAGCGGGTCGATGTGCAACGCGAGGTCGAGGCGGCCCGGCCAGGACAGCAGCGGCTCGAGCCAGGCCGGACCGACCTCGGCCGGATAGCCGGTGACCACGAGAGTGGCGGCGTAGCCGTCGCCGACGCGCAGCATCCGCGGCGTCACCTCTACCGAGGCGGGGGCGACCGTCGCGGCCAGCCCCCGCGCCCGGTGGCCCGGCCCGCCCGGGTGGGGTCGGTTGCGGTTCTTCATGCCTGTCAGCTCCTTTCGGGTCGGTGGCGCCGGTGGGGCGCGGATGCGGTGATGACGGCGTCGGGGGCCGCGAGGCCGCCGGGTCGGGGCGGCCGGTAGGGATCGGCGGCTGCGGCGAGAGCGGCGGTGACGGCCGCGCCGTCCAGCGCCCGGGTGGTGACGCCGAGGCCGGCCAGCGCGCGGACGGTGTCCTCGGCGCGCCGGCGGGCGGCGCGCTCGCCGGCGGTGGTGCGGGTGACGATGAGGACCTGCCGGCGCAGCGGATCCCGCCTGGTAGCGAGGTCGCCGAGGAAGCGGGCATGGTCGGCCGCCGCGTCCGCCAGAGCGGGGTGCGGCAGCTTCTCGGCTGCCTCGGCGAGGGCGCGGGCGGCGCCCTGCAGGTCCACCGGTTGGGCGGACACGACGATCTGCGTCGGCGCGGACAGCGAGTTCAGCCACCGGCCGAACGTGTCGACCAGCGCTGCCTGCTCGTCGGGGGTGCGCAGGGCGAGGTTGACGCTGGTGGCGGCCACCATCGCCGCCCGCGCTCCGGCCAGGCGGATGTCCCCGCCATCGTCGATCGCGTCGGCGGGCAGCTTCAACGGCGCTGGCAGGGTCACCTTCGACGCCGGGGCCTGCACCCAGTCGGGCACCTCGGTTGTCGTGTCGGTCGTCGACAACGCCCGCGGCACCCGAGAGTGCCGCACGGCGGCGAGCAGCCACACATCCAGCGGCAGGCCGTCACGCCGGCCCACGGCCACGCCGAACACGAGACCGCCGAGCACGACAGCCGCGCAGATCAGTACCAGCGCGGGAACGAACGTGTGCAGGGCCCGCCACGCCCCGTAGAAGGCGAGGGCGGCGACGGCGAGGATCGCCAGCTGCCGGAACGTCAGACCGTAGAGCACCTTGTCGGGAGCGTCGACGTCAGCGGGCATCCGCACCCGGCCCGGATCGGCGCGGTCGTCGTGGCGGCTCATCGGCCGACCGCCTTCAGCCCGCGGCCGAGGCCGGGCACCGTACGGGTGGCCTGCTGCACGACGATGACCCGCACCGCCGCGCCGAGCATGTTCACCCCGCGGCCGCTGTTGCCGGTGGCCACGTAGCGGCGCATCAGGGACGGCACGCGCAGCGTCGTCCACAGCATGACCATGACCACGAACAGGTTGATCGCGCTGCCCGGATCCACCGGCAGCCCGAGCACGGGCAGCAGGTGCTCGGGGTCGGTGAGCATCCAATGCCCGGCGTAGAGAGTGAAGCCCTGCACGACGGGCACGGCGAGGACACCGGCGTAGGACCGCCACCACATGCGCGCGACTGGTTCGGTCTGCGGCATCGCGTGACAAGCGAGGGCCAGCGGCGCGATGGCGGTCAGGACGATGACCACGGCGAAGCGGACGATCACGCTGAACGCGGTGCCCGCGAGGAGGACGGCGATGATTGCCACGCAGATCACGAACAGCAGCACCGCCGTGGTGTCCTGCCCGGCGAGGATGTGCGTCTTGATGGCGCGCAGCGCGCCGTCGCTAGCCCCCTCGGGTGTGGTGAGCGCGCCGGTCAGGGCGTTGGCCAGGTCGATGAGCATGCCGCACCACAGCTGCGAGAAGTGCGCGGCGACGAACCCGACGATCAGCCTCGGAACGAGGTCCTTGGCCGCGTAGCGGGTGGTTTCACTGCCGCCGGCGGTCATGGTGAGCAGCCCGGCGGCCACGAAGGCGAGGATGAAGACGGTGTCGACGACGAGTACCGAGCGGCCCGTCAGGGCCTGCACCTGCGGCAGGGCGGTGACCTTCGGGGTGATCAGCATTGCGCTACTGATCACCCCGAACAGGGCGTCCAGGCTCGCGAGGATCGTCGTCGACAGCCAGTCCAGGATCTGGTCGAGTAGCCAGCTCATGGTCAGCCTCCGACGATGCCTTGGACGACCTGCAGCAGGACAGGGGCGAGGAGGGCCAGGCCGTAGCCGACCAGGGCGTTTTTCAGTGCGCCCTTGGCCCGCTCGACCTGCGCCGGGTCGCCGCCTGCGGTGGCCCAGTAGACGCCGGCCAGGACGAGGAACAAGGTGGCCAGGGCGGCGAGGATGCCGATCAGCCAGGCCCGCAGATTGGCGATGACAACCGGCAGCGAGTTCACCGCCACGATCGCCGGCGCACCAGAATCGGCCTGTGCGGCGGCCGGTGCCGCCAAGACCAGGGCGATTGTGACGGCCACCGTGACGAGGCGGCGGAGGACGTGGACGTTGGTGAGGGCACGAAGACGTGCGCGGATGCGGTACATGGGCAGGTTCACCTCCAGCCCACCCCTCGAGCTAGCGAGGGGCGGGCGTCGAAAGGACGTCGACAGGGCCGCCGCCGGGCACTGGACGGAGCGTCGGCGAGCCGCGGCAGTCCCTCGGGAGGAGCGCCTCCTCCCTGTCGGGTGTAGCGGGAATCGGTGAGGTGTCAGCGCACCAAGACGGCGCGGCACCCGAGGCGCCCGGCTCGCGTAAGCCCCCACCTCGGGCCCGGCGGCGGGCGGAACCTCCCAGCGCCGCGTGTAGCGCTGCGGAAGAGTTCCGCACCCTCAAACCGGCGTTTGTCAGCTCTGCCGGACACCCCCGGAGCTGACATCGGTCTGACAGCCACGGCACTCGTCTGACCACCAGCTGCGCCCACGCGCGGGCATCGTGATGCCCGGCCCGCTCGCTCGGGCCTGTCTTCAAAGACTTGCGCCCATGTGGAGCGGCGCAACTGTGGTGAGATGTCGCCATGGTCACCCCTCGCGTCATCGCCACGGATCTCGACGGCACCCTGCTACGCAGCGACTCGACGCTGTCTGACCGGACCCGCGAGGCCCTGCGAATCGCGCGAGCCGCTGACGTGCGCGTGGTGGCGGCAACTGCCCGCCCGGCCCGGGTCATCGACGATCTCTTCGGGTCGGAGACGCTCATCGACATCGCGGTCTGTGGCAATGGGGCGGTGCGCTACGCCGTCGGCAGCCACCAGATTCAGATCACTCACCCGCTGCCGCAGGACGTGACGCGGCGGGTGGTGGCGGAGATCTCTCGTCTGGTGCCCGGGGCCGGCTTTGCCGTGGAGACCGGTCACCGGGTGCTCTTCGAACCGGGTTACCGCTACCGCCCGACACTGGACAACGACCGGGTGCCCGTCGCCACGCTGTCGGAACTCGTTGCCGACTCGCTGGTCAAGATCATGGTCTGGTTGCCCGATCAGGACCCGGATGTGGCCTGGACGCGGCTGCGTCCCGGACTCGGTCAACTCATCGAATGCACGTGGTCCGCCGAGCGCGCGCCGCTGGAGATCGCCGCGCTCGGCGTCTCCAAGGCTGCCGCCCTGGCCACGCTCTGCCAGGACTGGGAGGTGGACCCAGCCGAGGTGATCGCTTTCGGGGATGCTCCCAACGATCTACCCATGCTCGCCTGGGCGGGCACTGCCTACGCCGTCGCTAACGCACACGGCTCGGTACTCGCGGCGACGGCCAACCACACGGCCGGCAATGACGAGGACGGTGTCGCCCAGGTGCTGGAGCAACTCTTCGCCTAGTGCGGTGTCCACTAACGTTCACCGGGTGTCCGGTGGATGTTGTGGATTGGGTGCTTCGCCCCATTGAATCTGGCACCGACGCGGCGTCGCCGATGAGTCCTGGGAGGCCTGACGGTCCAACCCTGAAGACAACGTTCAGGAGGTCTCGATGGGCACCGTGGTGCTGTACAAGAGCATGTCGTTGGACGGCTTCGTCGCCGGCCCCGACATCGGCGCGGAACATCCAATGGGAAAGGGCGGCATGCGGCTACATGAATGGATGTTCACCGACCGTCCCGACCCGCGCGACAAGGAGGTCATCGCTGCCACGTTCGCCTCGGTGGGCGCGGTCGTGGTCGGCAAGCGCACGTTCGACGTCGGACTGCCCCACTGGCAGGACACCCCCTATCCGGCACCGACCTTCGTACTCACCCACCAGGCCCGTGACGAACTCGCCATGACGAGCGCGACGTTCACCTTCGTCACCGACGGCATCGAGACCGCCCTCAAGTCCGCCCAGGACGCGGCCGACGACAAGGACGTGATCGTGATGGGCGCCCAGACGGGACGGCAGTTCCTGCGCGCCGGGCTGCTGGATGAGTTGCAGGTCAACTTGGTGCCCGTCGTGCTGGGCGCCGGAACCCGGCTGCTGGACGACCTGGGCCACATCGAGTTGGAGCGCACGCAGGTGATCGCCTCCGACGCGGTCACGCACCTGCGGTTCCGGGTCGTGAAGTAGCGGGCAACCGTACCCGCCGCTGATCACGCGGCGCCGTGCCTCCGCGCCCTGCCAAGGCGCCAGCCCGCAGCGGAAAAGCGTCGCAGGTCAGGCGGCTGCTCGAGGCGCGCTGCGCAGGGCGCCGGCGCGGCCGGTGCGAGTGCGCGCGCGGTGCGCGGACTGGTGCTGCAGATACTCGCGAGCCTGGGCCGAGACGACGCCGCTGAGCAGCCCCATGGCGAGGGCGTCAGCGAGGCGCTGGTCGATGCCGTTCATCCGCTTACGCAGCGCGTCGACGGTGATGCCCAGACGCGCGGCGATCGGTTCGATCGCTCTGCCCCCGAGCCGCAGGTCGATGTAGGGCTCGAGGTCACTGGCCTCGAGCAGACCGAGCCGGGCGGCCCGGCGAACCAGGAGGTCGGGGTGGCCGTAGGGGACGTGCGGCGCGCGCGGGCCAATGACGTGCTCCAGGTCCTGCACCGGCACCGCGGTGCCCGCCCGGCGCAGCATCTCGTGACCGGCCCGCCAGGCGGCCATGCACAACGCGGCGTACGGGGCCGGCTTGGCCAGGTCGACGCGGTCGCGCAAGGCGGCGAGGAAACCGGTGAGGATCTCCGCGTCCAGGTCGGCTCCGTCACCGGACCACCCCGCGTGCAGCCGCCCGGCATGCCGGCGCAGCGCGGGCATCGCCATCGCCACCGCCGCGATGACCCAGGACGGTCCGTCCAAGCGAGCGCGGCGAACCAGGTCCCGCCACACCGCGTCACGCGCCGCGTAGGCGCGCGGACGGTGCAGCAGCCAGTCCCGCAGCGCAGGCAGTGTCATGACACCGGCCGGCAAACCGGTGCCAGGTCCGAGCGTGTCCAGATCGAGTGTCAGGGGGTCGGGGCCCGTGGTCAGTGCCGCGAAGGCGGCCTCGACAGCGTCCAGCGGCGAGTCCGGCCAATTCGAGTCGGACACGGTCATGTCACACACTCCAGAGGCGATCGTCGACGACACGCCGAGGTGGTGTCACACCGGCGCGGAAGACACCGATTGCGCCACGGCGACCTCACAGACCTATGACAGTCCAGGCCAGCAGCACGACAGGACCGGGCCACCGCACCGGCACGCAGCAATGGAGGCAACGGCCGCCGTCCGCGCCGGATCCTGGCACCGGCCTGACAAGCCTGCTCTGACCTGCGCGTCGATATCGCCAGCCCGGGTGGTGACACGGGCCGTGTCGGCGGACCTGACAGCCTCGCCGTCCCCTCAACCGAACCTGACAGCGGTCTGACCAGAGCACGGTGCCGCCGGCCGTCTCTAACAGCCTGCCGCTGTCGGACACGGCCGATACGGCGAAACGTGGCATGGCGTCTGACACCGCGGCCGCGCCAGGTCTGACAGCGGCACCGACGGATGACAGACGTGACTGTCGTCGAGGAGGCCGCCTCACCGCGCTGAACCTGACACGCGCGGCGACCACGACCAGGCGACTGTCTGACAGCGGCGGCCCACCCCAACGGCATCCACCGCTGCCGCCATGGCTGTCCGTCACCTTCCATCAGGGCGGCGCGACAGCCGCCCGGGCACGTTTGACCGATCCAGGGCGCCACGCCTCCACGACCGGCGGTGCTGTCAGACCCCCGTCAGACCGAAAGGGTGTCCGCCACAGCTGACAACCGCCGATTTGAGGGTGTCAGCGCATCACGGCGCGGCGCGGAGCCCACATCCACATGAGCGAGCACACGCCGCAACACCCCCACGATCCTGTCCAGCCCGTCGACCCACCCGAGGCCGACTCGACCCTGACCGACGTGGTCGCCGGTGACCCACCGGTACCGGTCACCGTGTGGCGCACCGCCCGCACCGACACCGACACCGACCGCACCGTCGGCGCCCGGCTGGCCTACCGGCTCGTCGCCGCCTACAGCCGCCCCGGCGACCCGGTCGTCGACCTCACCGGCGACCACGCCCTGGCCGCCGTCTGCCGCGCAGGCCACCGCCGGCACCATCCCGGCTGGTTCACCGACGTCTCCAGCCTCATCATCGGCCCCGCCACCGCACCGACCCCGCCCGACCCGGCCGCGCCGCCCGATGACGGGGACCTGCCGGACCTGGGCGCCTGGTTCGGCGACGACCTCACCGACCCCGACCTGCCCCCGTCCACCGACCCGACCACCCCGTCCCGCCACGGCACATCACTGCACGAGGCGACCAGCCTCGTCGTGGCCTGCTGGCCCCTCGACCCCGCCGATGCCACCAACCGGATCCGGCTGGCATGGCTGCTGACCGCCTGCGCGCGCCTCCTGCGCCCCGGCGGCTGCCTCGTCCTCGTCGTCACCGTCCCCACCACCACGGCCGCCGGGCCAGAGGACTTCACCCCGGTGGCCACCGCCGCCGCGTCCGTGGGCCTGGGCTACCTGCAGCACATCGTCGCCGTCACCGCCGACACCGAAGGGGACGCCTTCGTCTACCACGTCACCGACGAGGAGCTACTCACCATCGCCCAGCAAGCCAGCCCGCAGCGGTGGACGGTGGCGCACCTGAAGGTCCACGCGGACCTGCTCGTGTTCAGCCCCGTACCCGGACCGGCCACAAGGCAGGCGAACCGGCGGCCGCGCGAGGGCGGTGAACGCCGTGGCTGATCACAGCCCCTTCCTACCCAGCCAGGGGCAGCCCGGCGACGCCGAGGACGCCTACCTCGGCCAGCACCGTGACGACGGCAGCCACCGCGAGAACAGCGGACGTCACCGGGCACCGGACCAACCACAGCGCCTGTCGGTGTGGGCCACCGCGCAGCAGACCGGACCGGTGCAACGCCGCGGCCGCTATGTCGCCGAGTCCGTCAAGCACCCCGCCCGCATGCTCCCCGCGATCGCCGCGCACGCCATCGCCGCCTACACCCAGCCCGGCGACCTCGTCCTCGACCCCATGTGCGGGATCGGCACCACCCTCGTCGAAGCCATCCACGCCGGCCGCGACGCCATCGGGGTCGAGTACGAGCCACGCTGGTCGAACATCGCCGACGCCAACATCACTCACGCCCACCAGCACGGCGCCACCGGCCGCGCCTCAGTGGTCCGCGGCGACGCCACCCGCCTTGCCGCCCTCCTGCCCGCAGCCCTCGCCGGGCAGGCCGCCCTCGTGGTCACCTCACCCCCGTACGGACCCACCGTCCACGGCCTCGTCCGGCCCGGAGCCGACGGTGTAGCGAAGTTCGACAACAGCTACGGCACCGACCGCGGGAACCTCGCCTACCGCGACCTCACCGGCCTCACCGACGGGTTCGAACAGATCCTGGCCGGCTGCGCCACTGTGCTGCGCCCCGGCGGCACCGTGGTGGTCACCGCCCGCCCCTGGCGCAAGAACGGCCAGCTCGTCGACCTGCCGTCCGCGGTCATCGCCGCCGGCCTGCGCGCCGGCCTGGTCCCGACCGAACGGTGCGTCGCCCTGCTCGCCGCGGTCCGAGACGGGCACCTCGTCGGCCGGCCGTCGTTCTTCCAACTCCAAACCGTGCGCAAGGCCCGCACCGGCGGTATCCCGCTGCACCTGATCACGCACGAGGACGTGCTGATCTTCCGCCGGCCGCAAGCCCTCCCGACGCCGGAAGACCTCACGGAAACCGAAGGTGGTCCGTCCCGATGACCACCCGTCGGCGCAGCCGGCTGCTACCCCTCGTCCATCAACCACTCACCGGGCAACGCCCGCCGCACCCCGGCGATAGCGCCCGCCGTCGCCGCGGCCACCCACAACCACGCCCCGCCGTCCTCACGCAGGACCGCCCCCAGCCCGTCGAACCACCTCATCGGCCTGCCGTCGGGCCCGGCCCAGAACGGGTAATCAGGCATCGGCAGCCGACGGAACCGCTGCTCGAGCAATGCGATGGCCTCATCGTCCAGCTCACGGTTGTCGGCGAACACCTCACCCGAGAACATCCACTCCGACAGCACCATCTCCACACACGCCAACGAGACCCGATCGAGGAACGGCTGCCAGTCCCGCTCGGCCTTGCTGGCCGACTCAACCCGGAACACCACCGGCGGGTCGGGCTCCGTCACCGCCGACAGCGGAACGCCCCACTGCGCCACGCTCTGGTTCTCCACCCGGAAGACCAGCACCTGGCCCGTGGCGTCGACGCTGACCTGATTCGGAGCAAGCAGGCGGTCCTGACTCCGGGTCAGGTCATAGCGCCTGCCGACCAGCGCATAAGCCTCACGCAGGGACGCCGGCAGGGGAAAACCCAGCCGGGCTTCCGCCGCCCGCAACTCGCTGTCGTCGCGGCCGTCGCCGGCCACGATCGGGCTCGCATAGCGCGCGGCGAAGAGCCGGATGAATCGCCACGCCCCAGCGGCGTCCCGAACGCCTCGCGCGAGTTCGTCGTGGAGATCAAATCCGCCGTTCACGAGGCAGACCATAGCGGCAGCCGGACCACCATCCCCGGAACTCGACACCGGGCTTCCCGACAGGACCTTGCCCGGAACTCGGCCGCGCCTCGCCCGGCCAGCCGCGTGAGCGGCCGCAGCGGCGTCCGACGCTGCGACTCGCCGCGGGAGGGCGCGCGCCAACGACGCCGGGCAGCGATCCTGCGCCGGCAGGTCTTCCTGCATCGGGCGGATACCCGTCGACGAGCTCACCCTCCGGCAGGCGTCGACGCAAAGGCGGGCTGTCGTGCATCGGCTTCCACCTCGCCCCGTCGACGGAGGCAGCGGGGAAACGCGACGGCCGTGCCGGAGCGGGAGGTGCGTGATTGACCACAGACCCGCACCGCGCATCGGATCGTTGTGCACCGGATACGGCGGCCTTGACCTGGCCGTCGAACTGGTGCTCGGCGGCCACCTCGCCTGGTACGCCGAAACCGACCGGCACGCCCGCACCGTTTGCGCCCACCACTGGCCGCATGTGCCCAACCTCGGCGACATCCGCACCATCGACTGGACCCACGTGCCGCCCGTCGACGTCCTCACCGCAGGGTTCCCCTGCCAGGACATCTCCAACGCCGGCAAACGCGCCGGCATCACCGGACCCCACTCCAACCTCTGGCACCACATCCCTACAGCCCTTCGCGTCCTTCGACCACCGCTCGTGTTCGTGGAAAACGTGGCCGCCCTGCGCAGACGGGGACTCGACGTCGTCCACGCCGACCTGGCCGCGCTCGGGTACGACACGAGCTGGCTATGCCTACGCGCATCCGACATCGGCGCACCCCACCGACGCGACCGACTGTTCCTGCTCGCCACCATCCGCGGGGGAGAGGCTCCGCACGCTGCCCACCCCGTGTGCCCGTGACGGCAAAGGACCCGGCCACCAGCATGGGCTGCCCGACCTCATCGAACCGCACGCACCCGCCACACCCTGCTGCCGACACCACGCGCCAGCGACACCGGCACCCCGGGCCGCCGCGCCGGCCCAGGGTTCCGCCCGCCGCTGTCCCAGGTACTCCTACCGACCCCCCGCGCGACTGACGGACACAAGGGCTGTCCCGGGCAACGCGGATCCCACGGGGACCTCACCCTGCCCTCGGCAGCCGTGCGCATCCCACCACCCAGCCTGCCGACACCCCGAGCCTCCGACGCCCGAGGCCCCGGCCACCACGGCGCCGGTGGACCCGATCTGCGCACCACCGTCGCCCACCTCACCACCGGCAGTCTCGGCACACCCGATGAAGCCATCTGGGGCGTCTACGCCCCGGCCGTCGCCCGATGGGAACGCTTGACCGGCCGACCCGTACCCGCGCCCACCCAACCCGGCCAGCACGGCAGACCCGTCCTCGCGCCACCGTTCGTGGAATGGCTCATGGGCCTACCCGACCGGTGGGTCACCGACCCAGTGCTCGACCTATCCCGAACCGGCGCGCTGCGCGTCCTCGGCAACGGCGTTGTCCCCGCCCAAGCAGCGGCCGCCCTGCGCCTCCTGCTGTGCCGCCACCACTAACCGCCCACCACACATCACGCGGCTCTTCGCGGGCGGACCAGCCGGCCGCCCGCGAAGAGCCACGCCCCGCCCTTGCCAGCCACTCCCACTGAGAAGCCGGACATGCACGCCAACCCCCGACGATGGACTCAGACATGCAGGGTGGGCCGGTCAGGCGGCGAGTCGGCGCGCGACAGCCGGGATCACGATCGCGGCCGCGACCAGGTGGGTGAGCATCAGCAGCACCTTGGTGGCCGCCCCGGCATCGGCGATCACGTCCGGCGCCAGCGACAGAACCGTCAGCATCACCGTCGTGCGGACGAACGTCCGCCGCGGACGCCGGGCGAAACGGAACAGCAGCGCGGCGATGACGACGCCGAGCAGCGAAAAGGCAGCGGTCAGCACGCCGAACCCCGCCACCGGGATCGGGGCACCGCCCAGATCGAGGCTGACCCCTGCCGCGTGGCCGGCGGCGGCGACGGCCATGGTGGCGGCGCTCGCGGCAACCGCGGCGATGACGCCGGCCCGGATCATCACACCGAAGGTCGAAGTGGTGGCGTGGGTCGTGTTCGCGGTGGTGGTCATCGTGCCCTCCAGTGGGTGTTTGGACCGGCTCGGTACCGGGCTCTCACCAGGACGACGAAGAGGACCAACCCCAATCGACAAGCACGCCCAAATCTTTTTTCGAAGACATTCGCCACCGGTATACGGCGAGGCAATCCCCGCCCATGCGGTGACGTTCGCTCACCCGTCATTCCGGCGCCGGCCGGTCCGGCCCGTACCGCAGGACGGGGACGGGCCCGGCGCGGAGAGTGGTCCTCCGCTCCGGGCCGCGGGATCGGGTGGGGTCAGCCGGCCGCGCAGGTGGCCGTCGCGCCCGGGCCGGTGCCGGTGCCCTGGAAGCCGAAGTTGGTCGACTCCTGGGCGCCGACGTGTCCGTTGTAGCTCACGTTGGTTAACCGGACGGTTCCGTTGGTGCCACTGGCCTGGGCGTTCCAAGCGCCGGTGACCGCGGCGCCGAGGTTGAAAAGGAAGTTCAGCTGGCATGGTCAATTCGGTTGTCCACGGCGATCCAGTTCGTTTCCCACGTCTCCCCGGCGTCGTCTGAGAAGGCCTGCTCGAATCTCGCCTTGTCCGGGCCCTGCCGGAAGATGAGGAAGCGCACCTTGATCGCACGTCCCCCGAGTTGGTCGTCGCCGTAGAACTCGGCGACACCGTCGTGGAACCCGCCGTACACGGACGGGGTGAGCAGGCCATCGCGGATGTTCACGAAGGTCAGGCTCCAGCGCCCCGCCTGGGGTTCATAGAGCCGCAGATTGAGGCCCTCGATCCGTCCGTTCGGCCCCGAGACCTTGAGTTCGACGACATGCGCATGCCGGTCCAGCAGTGGGCGCACGACGCTCGTACCCTCGAAGTGGAGCCATTCATCCTCGGATTCCGAGAGCGGATCGGCGAGGACCCGCACCTTGGTATGCCAGGCACCGATCTCCCAGTCGAAGTCACGTTGGCCGTCCTCGACAGCCGCCGAAGCCCTGAGGGGAGCCGCCACCGCGTCGCCCGACGCCGCTATCACGGTCAGCATGAGAAGCGACAGGCACGGGACCAGGATCTGCTTGTACGGCGCGGTGATCTTGGTGTGAAGGTTCATGATCCGACTATCTGAGCGGAGCACGCCCATGAACAAGAAGGCACCTGCAGGTAACCCCTCACCGTCGCGTCCCAATCCTCTACCCGGCTGCCCAATGTCCGCGGCGTTCGCCGCGATCGGTGGAAAGTGGAAGCTGACCCTTCTGTACTGGCTAGCCCATGGCGAGTGCCACTTCGCCGGCCTCCGCCGTCTGGGCGCGCCGATCACGCCCAAAGTGCTGGCCGAGCAGCTGCGCGAGCTCGAGGCTGACGGGCTCGTCGAGCGCGTCGTGACCGGACCCATCCCGGCGCCAATCATCTACAGGCTCACCTCCTACGGCACCACGGTTTTGCCCGTCGTGGAAGGCGTCCGGGTCTGGGGCGAGGCGCACCTTCAGCGCACCAACGACCAGGCCACACCCGACGAGTCGATGCGTTGCACGCACGCGATCGCGTAGGCCCGCGGCTGGCCGTGGACTGGCGACTGTGGGGGACTTTGGATCTAACGGTGCTTCCGGGCCGACCCGCCGGGCCTCGTGCCCGGCGAGGAGTGCGCCGTCGTGACCGTGACACCGAACCATGTGGCACCACATGATCTTTAGCTGGAACGCGTTACGGGCCAAAAGGTCACCCTCATCGTCCGCGACGAACCAACCGCCGCATCAGCTGCCACTGATCCACCAACGCCACGTCAACACCAGCCACCGCGCTGCGCCGCGGTGATACAGCCGCCAGCGGGACGACCTGATCGACCTGCCCGGCGAGTTCCTCGCTGTCTCCCGGTCGGTGGGGCTGATTCCGGTGCAGCGGTGCGCGGCGATGCTCGCAGCCGTCCGTGACGGGCAGATCGTGTACTGGGCCAACATGTTCGGGCTCCTCGCCGTTCGCCACGCCAGGGACGACGGCATCCCTGTGCACCTGGTGGCGCACGAGGACGTGCTGGTCCTGCGGGCGCTGCGGAAACGCGTTGCCGCGATTCCGTCACTACGGAGGGTGGCGGTTGTCTTGACAGGCGTAGGCGTAGCGCCGAGGAGTTGCCAGCGCTGCAGGTCACCCGTCGACAAAGTGATGGGAGGACGTCGAGCGGATCCCTGATGGCCCGTGGTCGCGGATGTCCGGCATGATGACCGTCATGGACGTCGAGGAACTGATCGCGCGCCATCCGCGGGTCTTCCACACGATGTCGGCGACCGCGTGGCCATCGGTCCAGCGACACGGCCTCCTGTCCACGCACCAACTGCTCAATCTCTTCAACCTAGGCGCCGCCGAGCGTGACCGACTCCTGAACGCCCCTCGCAAGCAGTCCACCGTTCTGCGCGCACCCGGCCTGCCGCCTGCCGTGATCCGCGACCAGAGGCCGATGAAATTCGTCGCGGAGAAGATTGATCCAAGCTCTTCGCTGACCGAGTACCTCGCGGCCATCAACTCGCGGGTCTTCTTCTGGGCCAGCGCCGAGCGGCTGGACCGGCTGCGTCAAGCGAAGGAATACCGCACCGAGAACCAGGTGGTCCTGCACGTCGACACCCGCGCCCTCGTCGAGCGACACGGCCCACGAATCGAACTGTGCCGGCTCAACTCCGGGGCTGTGACGCAGAAGAACCACCCCATGAGGGGCCATCGATCCTGGCTACCGATCGCCGACTACCCCTACGCCGAGTACCGCCGCCGGTACGGCCGCGACGGCGCCTTGGTCGAGGTCACCGTGTTGGGCGCCGTCCCGGACATCCTCGACCTGACCGACAAGATCGAAGGCACTATCGGCTGAGACCTACACCCATCCCCGGTCACAGGACTGCATCCCGCTCCACGGCAGGCCGGCGCTCGTACGCCTGCTCGGGATCAGCCCGCACCAACCCGCCGGGGCTTCGTCGTCCTCTACGACTCCAGTGACCACCACTATCAGGACCGATAAGCGGGCAGGACGCGCGTTCATCAGCCCTACAAGCCCGGCCCCGCGTGCGGCGCGGCCTACCTGAAATGCAGTCGCCAGGGATCACAGACCACTGGATTTGGCGAGAGAAGCGGGGGCCATGACGGACTACGGCCTCGTGGTGGGCAAGGTCGACCAGGGGCGGTCAGTCGAGCGGCTGGTGGACCTGGTTGTCGGGGGTGACCGGGCGATGGTCCACACCGGTCGGTCGTCGGCGTGAAGTCTCCAGATGTCACCGCGACGCCCTGAATCAACCGTCATTGCCACGACCACCTCCGTTGTGCCAGGGCACAAGCTGTCGGGCCATCCAGGCCGCGGGCGGCCGGGCCGGCGAACCGGTACCCGACCGCCCGCGTTCTGATCGCTGGCGAACCTACAGGTCCAGGGGCTCGATCCAGATGTTGCGGTACTGGACCGGGTTGCCGTGATCCTGCAGCCGGATGGCACCCGTCGCCGGGCCTTCGGGCCGGCTGCTGCCGGTCGGGCCGAGGATCTCGACGTCGTCCTGCACCTTCACGCCGTTCCAGACCACCGTGACGCGCGGGTTCTCGACCTTCTTGCCGGCCGCGTCGTAGCGGGCCTGCCGGTAGACGATGTCGTACGTCTGCCAGGTCTCGGGCGGCAGCGCCGCGTTCACGTCGGGGGCCTTCTGGTTGTAGATGGCCGCGGCGTCGTTCTTCTGGGGCGGGTCGATGCCGAACGAGTCCAGTATCTGGATCTCGTAGCGATCCTGCAGGAACACGCCGCTGTTGGCGCGCGCCTGGCCGGTCACGTCCGGCGGGTACAGCGGCAGGTTGAACTCGAGGTGCAGCCGGAAGTCCCCGAAGGCCTGCAACGTGCGCAGGTCACCGTTGCGCACCGTCATGGCGCCGTCGGCGACGGTCCAGGTCGGTTCGCGTCCGTCGGTGTGTTGCCATTCGGTGAGCTCGCGTCCGTTGAACAGTGCGATGCGCTTGCCGTGCGGCCGCACCGCGAGCACGTCGAGATTCACGTGTCCGGAGTCCGCGGCCTCCTTGCGGTACTCGACCAAGTTGCGCCCCTTGTTCAGCGGCACGGTGGTGGTAACCGTCCCCCATTCCTCCCAAGTCACGGTCGAGGGGAAGACCGTCTGCTCGACGCGTTCGCCGTTGACGTACAAGCTCAGCTGTTTCTGCCCTGAGTAGGGGTTCGGGCCGTTGCTGTAGCGCATCGCCAGGTCGTAGCTGCCGCTCTCGCCGACGTCGACGGAGATCCGGGTCGACGAGCCGTTCTCGGTGAACCCGGCGGCGAAGCCCGCGCCGGAGTAGGCGGCGTGGTCGGTGGCCATACCGACCGCGACAGTTCGGCCCTCTTCGGCCTCGAAGAATGTCTGCGGTTGCACCACGCGGCCCGGGATCTCGTTGAGCGTGTACCAGGCCTCAGTGTTCCACAGCTCCTCGCCGCTGGCGGAGGAGAACGGACGCGGAGAGCGTACGTGCACGACGCGGTTCTCCTTCAGGCCCGGGATCTGCAGCTTGACCGTGCGGCCGTCGGCCGACAGCTCGGCCTTGGCCACCTTGAGCGTCTCCAGCTCGAGCTTCGGACCGCCGTACTGGCTCGTGGCGCCGTAGCGCCACTGTTCCACCTGGTACGCGTCGGCGAGCTGCTGCGCGGTCTCGGCGGACAGCGGCTCGGTGTACTCCAGCTCGAATCCGACGTGCGACGCGCGCATCTGCTTGACCTCGAAGACCGAGGTGCCGTTGGGTGTCAGCTTCTGCAGGCCGTAGGTGAGCTTGCCCTCCTGGCCCCAGTTGCCGCCGGCGCCCAGGCCGCCGACGTAGAGCGCGCCGTCGGGGCCGAGGGCCACCTCGTTGATGCCGGACTCCAGGCCCTGCGTGTGCCGGAACACCGCACCCTGGTACTGGCCCTCGATCTCTTCCAGGAAGACGCGCTGCAGTCCGCCGTAGGTCACGTCACCGACGACCAGCTGCCCTGCGTACGGCCCCTGCTTCAGCAGCACCGGCGTGGACGGCGAGTTGGCGATCTCGTTCTGCGGCAGCCAGACGATGGGACGGGTCACCGCTTTGTCGTCATACGGGCCCGCGGGGGTGGTGTAGTGGTTGTAGAACGCCCCTTGCTTGATCTGGACCAGCTTGTTCGCGGGCAACCAGCCCCCCTGGTTGTCGGTGACGAGGACCTCGCCGCGCGGTCCCCAGCCGATGCCGTTGGGGGTGCGCAGGCCGCCGGCGACGTACGTGATCTCGCCGGTCGCGGCGTTCACCTTGATCGACGTGCCGCGGTTGCGCGCCGGCTGGGGCACGGTGGTGGCGCCACCAAGGTTGATGGCGACTGACAGGTTGAGATAGAAGTACCCGTCCCGGTAGAGCAGGCCGAACGCGAACTCGTGGAAGTTGCCGCCCCACGGCCAGGTTGCCACCGTCCGGTAGTCATCGGCGACGCCGTCGCCGTCGGTGTCGCGCAGGGCGGTCAGCTCGTGCTTCTGGCTGACGTAGACGGTGCCGTCGACCACCGCCACTCCCTGCGGTTCGCGCAGCCCTTGCGCGAACTTGCGGTAGGTGACCTGTCCGGGGCCGCTCTTGCCGGTGACGCCCTCGACCAGGTAGACCTCGCCGGTCGCGTTGTCGGTGCCGCCCCAGGTCGAGATCACCAGGTCGCCGTCGGGCAGGAAGGCCATGCCGGTGACCTGCGGCTTGAAGCCTTCGGGGCGCAGGTCGGTGAGCGTGTAGCCGGGGTGTACCCGATCCAGGGGAAGGCCGTCTCCCGCCGAGTCGGTCGCACCCTCGCAGTACTTCCATCCCGGGGCGGTGACGCGTACGACGTCGGCCTCGGTGCTCAACGCGGAGGTCGGCACGAGCTCGAATCCGCTCGCGCCCGGGGGACGCCACTCCAGCCGCAGCACCTGGCCGCCGCCGTTCTCGAAGAACTCGACGAACAACGGGTGCAGGCCGGCGGTCAGGGTGAGCGACCCTTCCTTGGAGGTTTCGCCGTGCAGGCCGTCGTGGTCGACGACGAGCTTGTCGTCGATCGTCAGCCGCGATCCGTCGTCGCTGGTGAGGCGGAACGTGTACTCCCCGGCGGTGGGCACGGTGAGGTTGGCGATGGCGTGGCTGATGAACCGGTCGGACAGACCGAACTCGTCGGTGCTGGTCCAGTTGATCTGCGGCATCAGCTTGTCGACGTTCGGAGTCTGTGCGGGTTTGAGGGTGCACAGCGCCGACAGTGGTACGCCCATGTCGTATGAGCGCAGGGTGACGCCGGGTTCCTGGGGCGGGACGTCGGCGTTGACGGGCGCCGCCGCGGACTGGGTGACGGGGACGGCAGCGAGCAGGGTCGCCAAAGCGGCACCTGCGGCCGCGAGCGCGGCTCTCCGGCGTCGGTGCCGGCCGTTCGGTGCGGTCATGGTTCCTCCTGGTGCGAGTGGTGGGGAGCCCGGTCGGGAGGATCCGTGGGGCTCGCCTCCCTTGGACCGGCGTCTTCGATCTCGCAGCACAAAAGATCGATGAGCCACACGCTAATCTTTAGATCGATACGATTCAACTTCTGAATTTTTGGATGAAAGTAGGCCCCTCCGGGATGGGTGCCGAACCGCCGAAAGGTCAGGGCTTGTCGATCAGCTCGGCCAGTGCGGCATCGCCCTGCCCGATGATCGAGGCGCCCGGATGGTCGACCAGCGCGACGAAGTGCCACCGCAGAGCCGACAGCACCTGGTCAGCCGGTCCGGCCGTTCATCTGCGCTCGATCGCCTCGGAACGGCAGGGGACGCCGCGGCCGGTGGGCTGGCCAATATGCCCAGGCCACTGGCACCGGCCGCCGGCGTTTGGCGTGGCCGCGCCCCGCCGGTGGGTTCCGGCTGGCGCCGGAGCCCGCCGACTAGTCCGCAGAAACCGCCGCCACCCCGGAGCGCTCACGGGCGCGTCGCCCTTCAATTGGTGTCTTCAATATTTGCCTGCTCAACCTGGGCCGGGTCGCCCCCGGCGGCCATGTAGCGCAGGCCGCCGATGACCAGGAACATCGTCGCGACCAACGCGATGATGCCCATGACCCAGCCAGTGATGTTGGAAATGACCTGGGCAATGGACTTCGGGCCTCCACCACCAGGGGCGGCGGCCAAAACCAGGTCGTTCAGAGCAGAGATCGTGTGCATTGCAGCGCTCCACAGGGATGTGTGGGCCGCCGCGGTGGGGACGGGGCGAAGGACCGTGAGGTCCGGTGGGGGCTCTCCTCCCTTGCGCGTAGCGAAGGGCTGCCGTGTGTCAGTACGCCGCGCCAGCCATGCCGGACCGATAGCCTCGCCGGACAAGTGGTCCCCACCCGGCGGGCATGCCGTGGATGACATGCACCGCCCAGATCTCGGCTGTCAGCTCCAATGAACTCGCCGCCCGCCTGTCACACCCTGACAAGACCGGTCAGCGACTCATGTTGCCGGGCGAGGTTGGCGCGGACCGGAAGCGCAGAGGGGCCGCCCCAGGACTTCGCCCGAGACGGCCTGGCGCAACACTGAGCCAGGGAATCGGCGCAGGGGACGAGTGCAGTGCCAGGTACCGCCGAAAGGCAACTTTTCAGCCAGGTCGGCCTACCTGTAGCAATGGGCAAGTTGACGCCCGCGGGATTCCATGGCCAGCCCGGGTCACCAATCCTGGGTGACGGAACCCCGACCGCGGCACAGCTTGGCTTCCGGACCTGCCGACAGTAGGGGCGTCGGGCGCGAGCCGAGGATCGTGGGGGTCCGATTCGACGAAGATCATTGGCACTACGCCAGCCGATCCCGCTGCACCTCACCGGCTGTAAGCTGCCCTCGTCTTCGCGGACGTCTGAAAACGTTACTCGTCAACTCGCAGCGGTAGGAGAGTTCTGGCAGATGACGTCGGGCAACGGTTGGCGCTGGTGGCTGAGCGTGGCCGGTGTTGGGCTCGGATCGTTGCCGCTGTGGCAAGGTACGCCGCTGCTCGCTGTAGTGGCGGCGATTTGCGGTCTGACCATAGTCGGTGGGTGGGCATGGGGTACTCGTGCTGGCCGTGCGACCGGCGTGACCCTTGGTTTCGGTTGGATCGCCGCACTGATCACCACGTTCGCCGTCTCGCAATGGCCTCACCACCTGATTGCCGCACCGTGGCTTGACTGGTTCGTGGTGTGGTTGCTGATCGGCGGTGTGTGCCTGGCTGCGTTGGTCATCGACTGGAGCGTGCACGCTCTCTCGGCTGGTCACCGGATCGAACACACTTCGCTGGCCGTCCACGCGCGGTGGGTCGCCTCTGTGGCACCGCTCGCCGGCATGGTGCTTCTGTGCGGCTGTGGGCTCGGCCTGGTCCAAACCGACGGCGATGGTTCACTGCGGGTCGCCGTCCGAGCCGACGAGGTCCTTCCGTTACCGGCGTCGCTGCACCTGGTATCAGCCGACGAATGCGCCGATGGCGGCAGCAGTGGCAACTGTACGGCCGAGTTCGTGGTGACGGCCGCCGACGGTGCCGGCCGGGCAACGACGGTGACCCGGCTCGTCGAGCACCTTCGCAGCCGCGGTTGGCCACTTGAGCCACAACGTGGCCTCTATACTGGCGACCGCGAGACCGGCGGCATCCTGAACTGGACGCCGCACCATGCGTGGCTGTACGTCGACGCCGACGCGACATCCATCCTGCGATCGGCGCCACCGCCCGACGCGGTGGTCGTCTACATCGATAACCTCTGACACAGCCGCGGCCCTTGCGGTGCTCGCCAGCAGCGCACTACTCACGGCGTTCGCCCATTGCCGCGATCAGGGCGCCGGCTCACCGGTCGCTGAACGACCGGATCTGCCGAAATGTGCGCACCCGATCACGGCGGCAGCGATGCCGACGACAGCGCCTGCGGGCCGTGGGGCACCCGGTCGCCGGGCTCGCCCTCGTGGCACCATGTTGCGCTATGGATCATCAGGGGCAGCTTCGTCGTGCAGCGCTCGCGTTGGGCATCCCGGACGACGAGGTCAGCCGGTTCATCCAGCACCTCCGTTTGTCGATCCGGTTGAGCGGAGGATCCAGCGATGTTCCGGTCGGGCAGTTCGGCGGGCTGCCCCGGCTGCCGGTGGGCATGGACTGGCCGTCCGACGGTGTCAGTCCGTTGCCGTTCATCTTCTCGGTCGACTGTGCGGCGCTGCCAAGAGTCGACGGCTCCGGCCTGCCGGCAGACGGCTCGCTGCTGTTCTTCCTGAACCACGAGCAGGCCGCTGCCACCGGGGAGCGGAGGTACGGGCGAGTCGTGTATGTGCCGGCCGGCACCGATACCGAGGTGGCGGCAGGATCCACCGACCACGCGTTCGTCGACAAGCAGTACGACGTCGGTGCCACGCTGCGCGCGGAGTTCCCCGATTGGTTCGGGACGGACGAGGACGAGGAGGACGAGGACGACCTGTCGCCCTTCCAGCAGCAGTTGGCCCGTGACCTCGAGCGTGACCTGCCGCACCTTGACGAACTCTGTGCTCTGGCCAACGATCTCTGGCCGCCTGACAACGGGTACGCCAGCGCCTATATCGGCGGGTACGCCGACGAGGAGGTAATCAGGAGTATTGCCGAGCAGACCCTTGCGTGGCGCGAGAAGACCGGCGAGATCGTCATCCCGGTCGCGAAATGGTATTCCCATGTGGAGAAGGAGGCGCACCGGCTGACGATTGAGTGGGTGTCGCTCGCCCGCTTTCCCGTAGAAAACGAGTTCTATTACCGGAGCGACGGGAGTTTCGTGATCCGTCACGACGACCTGGCCGCTGGTCGGCTGGACGAGGCGCTTTCCGTGGCTGAGTTGATCCCATAGAACACCGGTGGCGCCGGATACGGCCACGATCTGCGGTGCCGGCGATGCCGACGCCAGATGCTGGGCATCCGCTATTGCCGATGACAGTGTGTGTCGGGGTTGCCGTGGACGCATACCCGTCCAAGGCGTCGATGTAGCGCTGGTCAGCTGATGCAGCGAGCACGACCGGTGCGTCGCTACATCGACCGCCGAGCCCCTTCGTTCGGCTCAGGGCCGCGGGATGGGTAGTTCACGAAGCGGATCGCCGCCGTCGATGAAGAGCCGGGCGTCTGCCTTGGTCGCCCCGGCGATATGCTGCAGCACCCGCTGACCGATCTCGGGGTGGCGCCCGTCGAGGGCGCCAACGCGGACGGCGAACACGATCTCGTACGGCTCTTCTTGGGTCTGCAGGACGAAGTCTTCGGCAAGCAACGCGGCGGACACCCATACGGCCTGACCTGATCTCGTCCACTGCGGCGGCCTCTGCCTGGGCGATAGCGGTGGCAGACCGGTCGATGGCCAAGATGTGGCCGGTGGTGAGTCGGGCTGCGACCGCTCGTGCGGCCGCCCCGGGCCCGCACCCGATTTCGAGGACGCGGGAGTGCGGGTGGAGCGGAAGCGCGTTCACGATCGCGGCGAGACGGGGCGACAGAGATCCCGGCACGGCCATGAGGATAAGCGACGACTCACCCACACGTGCGCGGCAGCAAACACAGTCATCGCGCGCCTACTCCCTCGCAGCCTGCTCTCTGCCTCGCGCGGGATTCGACGCTTCTGCCTTGCCCTTGGGCGGCAGTTCACTCCCTATCTGACCCGTCGGTGTGGCCTGGCGGCTGCGCCGGCACGGGCCTTGGCGGTAGAACCGGGACGTGACACTCAACTTCTGTCGGGAGCTGTCGGCCGCCGACTGGATCGCCCATAGCGACCTGTCGTGGCAGCGTCTTGTGACCTTCGGCCCTGCGGGCTTCGACGCCTACGCGCGGCTTCGGTTTCTGCCCGATCCGGCACGCCCCGGCCAAAGCGAGAACGACGCCGCCGCGGGCTGGCCCACGGACCAGCTGCCCACTCTTTTCGAGGTGCTGGCCACCCACACCACAACCCCCGAACACTGCTACTTCTGCGTCTGGGAAGGCTTCGGCGACGCCGACGTCGCAGCCGACGACAACGCTGTGTACATCGACGAAGAGAACAGCGGAGCCCCGCTCGAGCGGTCCGGCGGCCAGCCGGGACTGGCGCCCACACCCGCTGCCCAGCCCTCGATGCCGCGTGCACCCAAGGTTGTGGTGCCCAACCGCGCGTACTGGTTGTTTCGAGGGCCGTTAGCCGACGTCGGCACATGGGACACCGCTGCGGGGTGGCCGGGCCAGCGTCGTCTCAGCAACGCCGAGCCGGCGTTCGCCTGGCCCGCTGATCACGCCTGGTGCGTGGCCAAGGACGTCGATCCGCACTGGGCCGGGATCGGCGGGACCCGGGCACTGATCACCCAGCTCACCACCGACCCGCGCCTCGACGTGGTCCCCGCCGACCCCACCCAGGACCAGCCGCTCTACCGATAACAGCCCGTGCCCAGTTGACGAGTGCTTTGCGGCTCCGAAACGTTCACCGGCTGAGTGGGCGGCGTCCGGCTATGCCCTGAAGGGCTCGCCTCGTCGGGGAGCTCTTCGACGGCCGCGCCGGCGCAGCCAGCACCGGCCGACACGCAGCCCGCCGCCTTCTTTGCAGCCACGGTCTTATCTCACCTCAGTGGAAACCGGATCGAGCAGGAAGAGGTCTTGGTTCCCGGCATAGCCCTCTACCTCAGCAGTGATGCGAAGCTTCTGCCCCACGCCAATGGTGTCGGGGATGTTCGAGCCCGTGAGGCGCAGATCGCTGGTGATGTTGACGTCTTTGAACTGGAAGTTGGGCCCAGTAACTCCCGACTCGATGCTATTTCCGGCGAGGACCAAGATGTCGTACCGCGTCTTGTAATCGCCGTGGTGGTTCATTGCGGCAATGGTGCCATCGAATTTGATGGTTCGGCCATTGTACTTAGTCGCGAACTCCTGGAACAGGTCGTGGTTCTCCGCCGCTGCCAAGAGCGCTGCGAGATCCTTGTTGTTCTCCACGGTCAAGACCGCCTCGGCCTTGGGCTCGGCAGCCGCAGGTGTCGGCGAAGGCGCCTGCTCTACCGGCTCTTGCGCTGCCGGGGCTGCCGTCGTGGTGGCAGCCGGAGACGTCGGCGCGTTCCTCTCGTTGATCGCTCCGATAGTGATGATGATGGCGAGAATGGGGAGCAGACCAGCCGCCACCCCAAACCCGACCTTCTGCTCCTTTGTCAGCGGCAGCCTTTGCTTGCTCATAAGTGGATCATAGCCGCGCCCTCAGCGGCTCATCCGCAGCCCTTCCGGGCAGGTGCAACGCCGAGATAGCGCGCTGCGGCCGGTGTGCCGGCCAGGTGCCGAGCAGGCTCGGGACATCGAATCCGTCAAGGCAGTGGCAATCCCAGGGGCTCACTCGACATCTCCGTCACTAGGTGCGTTAGCCAGTCGAGGTAGTCCTTCAGCTGCCGCCCATGGTCGCGCGATCACGACAGTGCCGAGCACCCCAGCGCCGGACGGCTCGAGATTACCGAGGTCGCTTATACCGCCGCCGCGAGGCCGCCCATAAAGCAAGGCCGCGTGCGCGCTTCTGCCGCGATGCGCGCGTTCAGCCCGCCCCCGCCCCCGCCACGTCCGACTCTGCCGAATTGCGGACGTTGCTTTGGGTGCATGCGCCGGGTTGTTCGGTTCCCGTCGTTGACCGCGTACCGCTGCCGGGTGGCCTGGTGTGTGGTCACCCGGCAGCGGCGGTTACGCCGTCAGCCGCGCCTGGTGCAGGGTTGCGGCCAGCTCGACCGGTCGGCTGAGCATCGGCCAATGCCAGGTCGGCAGTTCCTCGTAGCGCCACGCGTCGTCGGCCATGTGGCGGTACAGCGGCAGTGTCGCGGCCATCCCCTGCGCCTGCGCGGCGGTGAAGCTTGACAGCACGCCGAGTCTGGGCAGCTTCTCCCACGCCCCGGTCAGCCGGACCGGGGCGGTGGCGGTCGCCCACGGCTGGTCGACCGACCGCTCGCGCAGCAGCGTGACGATCGAGTCATCCACGTCGGGCGCGCTGGCAGCCAGGTCGGCCCAGGGCGGCGGCGGCAGCCGCCACCCGTCACCGTGGTCGGCCACCAATGCCGCGTTGCGCTCGCGCTCGGCCGGCGGGGTGAACTCGACGTGGGTCACCCCGTCGGGCAGCGGGCCGGTGTCGACATAGACCAGCTGGGCGACGCGGTCGGTGACGCGGTCGGCGGCCGCGGTGACGACGCTACCGGCGTAGCTGTGCCCGACGAGGACCACGTCGCGAAGGTCCTCGTAGCGCAGGAGGTTGACCACGTCGGTGACGTGGACATCGAGGTCGGTGTCGGGACGGGCCAGGTGAGCGCGCTCCCCGAGGCCGGTCAGGCTGATCGGGTACACGTCGTGGCCGTGCCGGCGTAGTTCAGCGGCCGTCGAATGCCAGGCCCAGGTGCCGAGCCAGAACCCGGGGACCAGTACGAATGTCGTCATGCGCGGTACGCTACGGTCAATACCGGACAGTTTCCGCCCGGATTAGGAGGACGTCTTTGGCCAGGCCGACAGCGCGGGTACTGGCCCTGCTAGAGATCCTCCAGTCGGGCGGCGCATTCAACGTCGGCGACCTGGCCCGCCGGCTCGACGTCGACGAGCGCACCGTCCGCCGCTACGCGACCCACCTCCTCGACCTGGGCATCCCGGTCGAAGCGCGCCGTGGCCGCTACGGCGGGTACCGGCTCGCACCCGGATACAAGCTGCCGCCACTCATGCTCACCGACGACGAGGCGGTCGCCATCGCCCTCGGCCTTGCCGCCGGACGCCGCGCGGGCATGGTCACAGCCGATCACGCGGCCACCCAAAGCGCCACCGCCAAGCTGCGCCGGGTACTGCCAGCCGCCCTTGCCCGACGCATCGACGCCCTACTGATCACCATGGACGTCACCGGACCCGTCCGACAACCCGCCCCGCCCGGCACCGAGGTGCTGCTGGTGCTCGCCGAGGCGGCCCGCCACCGACACCCGGTACAGCTGACCTACACCACCTGGCATGGCCACTCCAGCGAGCGCGGCCTCGACCCGTACGGGCTGGTCTTCCACAACGGCCGCTGGTACGTCACCGGTCGCGACCACGCCAGCGGATCCGCGCGGACATTCCGACTCGACCGCATCAGCACTATCCGCGCCACCGACGGGGCGTTCGAGGTACCGGCCGGATTCGACCCCACCGGCCACGTCCTCGCCGGACTGGCCTCGGTGCCCTACGCCCACGACGTCTCGGTCCTGCTGCACACCAGCCTCGCCCAGGCACGGCGGCGGATCCCTCCCTCGGTCGGCACACTCACCGAGGTCGCCAACGGAGTGCGGCTGACCACCCGAGCCGAACACCTCGACGGCGCCGCCCAGATGCTGGCCGGGCTCGGCTGGCCCTTCACCATCGAACGGCCCGCCGAACTCAGAGCCGAGGTGCGCGCGCTGGCCGCTCGCCTACTCACCCACGCAAACGCAGGCGAGTAGGCCGCCACCCGCGTCCCGTCGAAGTTGGTAGGTCGGCCAGCATGAAACATCCGCTTTTGCCGCGAGTCGTGCCGTCATGCGGTTGGCTGAACGGCGGTGACACAAGTGGCTGGGAGTGAGCGACCCCGCGCTGGGCGGCGGTCAGGCGCGAGCCCGCACGCACCAGGCTGAAGCAGAGATGTTGAACGGTGACGGTGGCAGGAGCTGCACACATCGGCGGCGCAGGCCATCGCGCTGCGCATCGTCCAGCCACGCGACATAGGCACCGGCCGGTCCGACCCCGAGCGTGAACGGCTGCCACCAGTCGTCGAATGTGGCGAACCGAACAGTGACGGTCAGCGATATGGGCTCGATGTCCTTCAGGCGTGCTGCTTCGCAAAGCTCGGCCAGGTGACCTTCGCGCGCCCCGGCCAGCTCCGACTCGTCGCGCACATGTGGATCGATGTCGTGCACAGCCCGCCAGAACGTGGCGAGCGGACCGCTGCCTCCGGCGTGATCCCACACGCAGGCGGCGACCAGGCCGCCGGGACGGGTGACCCGAGCCATCTCCGACAGCCCGGACACCGGATCGGCCATGAAGTGCACGACCAGCTGGGCAAGAGCGAGGTCGAAGCTGTCGTCAGGAAAGGGAAGACGTTCAGCCACGGCCGAGCGCACGTCGACCCCGGGCAAGCGCGCGCGGACGGCTGCAACGAACGAGGCGGATGGGTCGACCGCCGAGACGTTGTCTGCGCCCAGACGGTCCACCAGCTGGGCGGTCAGTCCCCCCGGTCCGCACCCGACGTCTAGCGCCCGCTGGCCCGCCTGTACCTGGGCCAGTTCTGCGAACCGCACGGCCAACGGCTCGGAGAACCGACCCATGAACCGGTCATAGGCGTCTGCAGTGACGTTGAAGGTCATGACTGAGAAAGTATGCCCCACGGGCGCGGACCGAGGGCCGATCAAGCGCCGGCGTGGCTACAGCCCGCGGTAGGACATCCGGACACGCCGCTCCGGGCGTGCTGGCGTTCATCGCTGCTGGTGACGCACGGTGATGTATGGCTGCCTTTCCTGCTCCCGCTTGCGGCATCGTACCAACCGATCAGCTCGTTTTGCGCGCTGCGGTGTCCGCCTTCCTGGGCCGCTACCGCGGCCAGACTCGCGTCCATACCGAGTCCGACCTGCGAGTCTTCCTACGCTGGTGCTCCGACCATGACCTCGACCCGCTGGCTGCGGCACGGGCGGACGTCGAGCGGTATCTACGCTGGCTGCAGGACGTACGCCGGTACCAGCCCTCGACGGTCTCGCGGCGCCTGTCCGTCGTCGTCGGGTTCTATCGGGTCTGCGTCATCGACGCGATCCTGGACCACTCGCCGGCCGACTACGTCCGCCGGCCGACGGTGCCGGCCGAATCGCCGACCCTCGGGCTGGGCCACCTGCAGTTCGAGGCACTGATCACTACCGCTCGACTGTCGACCAACCCGAACGACTTCGCCCTGGTCGCGCTTCTGGGCCTGCTCGGTCTGCGGATCTTCGAAGCCTGCGGGCCCAGCATCGCCGACGTGGGCGAGGAGCACGGCCACCGGGTACTGCGCGTGCGCGGCAAGGGTGGCAAGGTCGTGCTGGTCCCGCTGCCACCCGCGGTGGCCCGAGCCATCGACCGGGCCGTCGACGACCGCACCAGCGGGCCGATCCTTCGCAACACCCTCCGGGCGCGGATGGACCGACACGCGGCAACCCGCCGACTCAAGCACCTGGCGGCCACTGCAGGGATACGGATGCCGAGGATGCACCCGCACATGCTGCGCCACACCTTCGTCACAACCATGCTCGACGCTGGCGTGAGCCTGCCCGACGTGCAGATCGCCGCCCGTCACGCCGATCCGCGGACGACCATGCGCTACGACCGCGCCCGCAAGAACCTCGACCGGCACCCCAACTACATCCTCGCCGCCTACATGGCCTCTGGAACGTAGCGGCCGCAACGAGCGGATCTGCCGATGACAGCGCACGTGATCAAGAGGGCTGAGGTGTCGTAGTCGTACGCGCGCTGGCCCTGCGATGCCGGCCACGTCCGGTTAGAAGCCGGTTGTCGCCGCGGTGCGGGTGGCTTAACGTGCGCGGCGTGCCGTCGACGCTGTGGGAGTTCCAAGACTTGTTCGTCGAGCTGCGAGATGGTCCGGCTCCGGGTTGGGGCGGCGAGGTGTTACAGCCCTGGCTTGATAGGCGTCCTCACCTTGTAGCCGAGTTGCACGAGCTGGGCCGTCTGGACAGCCGCCGGGTGCCTGTACCGCGCGAGGGCGACCACTACACGGCCCTGGAAGGGCTGTACGCGTTCAGTCGCATCGTCGACGTGCTGGTGTCGGCGTTTCAACCGGAATCCGAGTTAATGGACGGGACCAGCGGCAAGCCGTGGTGGCGGGGCACCATCCCGGGCACGTCGGCATGGCCGGCGTTTCGCGCGGCGATCAGGGCGGTACCGCTGGCCGAATCGTCATTCCACCCGTTCTTCCACGAGATCGTCGAGGTGCAGGTCAGCGACGACGCCGACGAGCCGCCGAGCGTCATCGGCGAGTTCTGGCCGGGCGCGATCGTCGGCGGCCTGCTGGTGGCCCGAGCAGGCGTGGCGATCCGGGCCGGCGCCCACCACCTCGACGCCGACGTGGCGGCACGCTCGGCACTGTACTGGGCCTGGTGGCGGCGCAACCGCAGAGCGGTGGATCTATCCCACGGATGGGGTCACAACTCCCAGTGGAGCACGGACTTTCGTCGCGACTACATCGCGGAGGGCCACCTGTACTACAACGTCGACGCCGATCCGTCGAGACAGCCGGACCGGGACCTGAACGACGTGGACCGGATCGACCTACTCAGGTACCGGTGCAGCATCCGAACCGATCTAAGCGCCGATCAATGGCCGTTCGACGACACGTTTGTGGAGCAGGCACCATAGATCCGAGCGAGGTGCGTGCATGCTGCGATCCGCGCGCTACCTGGCGTCACGCCGACCTGGCCCGGATGCCGTCCGGAGGTGCCGATGACATCACGTGGCGCTGGGTGCACGAGGTTCATCGCGCCCACCATGCAATCTGGTGGGTGACGCCGCCCGGCGTGGCCTCGAACGCGTCCGCTACTCGTATGTGCGCGCGATCAGCAGCAGCCTTGCTATCAGATGCCAGGTCGGCTGGACCGGTAACGCCTGAGCATTGTTCCGCGCCCACGAGTCCAACGAAGTGGTGAACCTCTGGAGAGCATCCAGGTAACTCTCCAGCGTCCGGTTCTCCCACGCCTCGGGGTCGTGATGGAGATTGGCCTCAAGTGCGAACACGAACCCGGTGAGGTCCTCGTGGGTCTCCACCGTCTCGACGAGCGCGTCGAGGTCCTGGAAGTCGTTGAACCTGCCGAAATCGACTGGCACGGAGACTAGTCCGAACTCACCTGCCAGCGCCGCCCAATCCGGCTCTTGTCGATCCTGGCCATCCCCGTCCCGCATCACCATTAGCCCAGCATGCCGACCACCCACCGGCTGCCGAGCACCTGCGTTGATCCTCGCGAGGACGGTCGCGTCGACCACACCGCTCGATCATGCACCCCGGCACGGGGACCCTACGCCCTGTCATGCCGCCGATCGGGCGCCGTGGGTCTGTCAAGAAAACGGTGTAACACGGGTTGTTGAGGACTACTTGCGGGCTGCGGCGAGTCGGCCTTCGAAGGCCATCTCGAAGGCGTTCAAC